>VGCI01000006.1 GCA_016870095.1 Alphaproteobacteria bacterium
GGAGAATTTTGGGTTATTTTTGAAGGAATGTGAGTGGCGTTTTAACAACCCTGACCCGAAAGCTCAATTAAAACAGTTAAAACAATGGGTTCAAGAGTTCTTAAACTAGTTATCTAGGACAGCCCCTAAAATATTATTAGGGTGGTTAGGAGAATGTAAGTTTTTAAGAGGCCCTTCGTATCCTTCATAAAATATAGCAAGATCTGTATTAAATTCTTGGGCGATTGCGTAAAGTAAGCTTGCTGAAATTTTATTTAATCCTGATTCATAGCGTTGCAATTGCTGTATAGAAATACCCAACTTCATAGCCAAAGTTTTTAATGGCCATCGCATCTTTGTTCGAAAAGCTTTTACTCTTTTACCGAGGTATAAATCTAGTTCATTAATATTCAATGTCATTTAAGGTCCTTGAAATTCAATATAATTTTAAAAATTTTTTGTGAAAGTATACTATTCTTAATTAGTGAGCCCCTGACGACATTTATCGAAAAGGTAATCCGTGCCTATGATTTATTTTTGATCATGCATAAACTCCGATCTTATTTTCTATAATAAATACTTTCATTCAGAATTTAAATTGTATCATTTTTTGTATAGTTAGTAATGTGGCTATTCGTAAAGCAAAGTTTACAATGTTCTTTCAGTAAATAAAGAATCTATCGCCCATAAAATCATTTATACGAAAATTATTTCTAGTAAAGATAGACAGGCTATCCTTAAAATTGCAAGCTTCATTTAAGATGCATGCAGAAAAAAATAATATTTTTACACCAATACAATTATTTAAAGAGTATTGATGGATGATTTTTTTGAAGCCGTATTGAGGTTTAAAGACTTCTTACTAGATACTATCTTGCAAATCTCTCTTAAAGTTTAAAACAGGGGGAACAAAAAAGAGAGACTTCAGCCGTGTAAATGTTTACAATAAGACTGCAGTTAAAGAGTCCTTTTGATTGAGGGACCAAAAGCCAAAAATAATTTAAAGGAGAATGTGCTTTGAATCGATTTTATATTTTAATTGTTATGGGAATTAGCCTGGCGTGTTGCGAAAAGCAAGACACAATACATAGCGTTGAAAAGGGAGGGTATCCCCTTACACATCCACTTCCTTCTCCGCATCCAGCTTCCAGTCCTATTGAAAAACCCAACATGACAGAAGATTTTTTTGAAACTGATAAGTTACTGTAAAATATATTTTTATGCGCTGTGGTAAAAATGACGAGTTAAAAGATGAGTGAAATTTACTTTATTTTTCACGTTGTTAAGATCTGTAAAAGTATTTACGTTCGTTGAAGTAAGGTCAACATTACTTGAGTTACTGTGCTAAATAATAATTATTAGGAGAAGAAAATATGCAACTCATCAAAAAAATTTCTAAGGCTCTTTGTGTTTCACTGGTTCTAACAGGAGCTTTTGTTTCTGCTGGATATGCTAATGCAGGAAGTGCCCAAGCCATCATAAGCGGTTCTGATGAAGACCGGAACATTATTGGGTTTGAGATGGCAGAATCAACACCCGCTCAAAATAGGATTACAGGTTGTGAGGGTGTGTTTGTAAGTGCTGTTATTCCTGGACACCCGGCAAGTACTGCAGGTTTATTAGTTGGAGATATTATCACGAAAATCAATAACAATCCTGTAAAAGACAAGTCTGAAGCATTGCAAATGATGGTCGACTTAGACCCAGGGACGAAATATCCATTTGACGTCTGCAGACTGGTCAATGGTCAGGTACAAAAGCTAGCTATCAGTATTCTTGTAGAAAAAGTTAAAGCAAGAGAGATTGCACAAATTAGCTAACCTTATGGGGTGGTTAAAAATGATAAATATTCCTCATCGCTGTCTTTAGAAGGAGAGCGATGAGGAGATTTTCCTTCTAAAGACGAGTATAATCGTTAATCAAAAGCTTGATTTTCAAAAGACATAGCCTATAGTGTGTTCATTCACGAAGGGAAGGACATTCACATAGGATGAAAATTAATTATGTTGTTAAAACAGACTGATACGATAGCTCTCATCATGGCAGCTGGTAAAGGCAAGCGTGTGGGGGGTGTGCTACCCAAACAGTATCAAACAATCAATAATTGCTCCCTTCTTGAACAATCTATCAGTGCATTTCTCAGTCATCCTGAAATTCAATATGTCCGCGTTATCATTGGGGCCGGAGATGAAGATTTATACAATCACGTTGCCAAAACTTTGGCCTCACCAAAATTATTACCACCCGTTAGGGGGGGGACTGAGCGCAGTGACTCAGTTCGCGAGGGTCTTAAAAGTTTGGAGAGCATTTCTCCGAAAAATGTTCTCATTCATGATGGTGTTCGTCCTTTTGTATCCGCGGATCTTATTTCCAAAGTTATCAAAGCTTTGAGTCATTATAAGGGGGTAATTCCCGGTGTCAGAGTTGTCGACACGTTAAAGTTGGCTCCCCAAAAAGTCATTAAAGCAACTCTTGATCGTGAAGATGTTTATTGTGTTCAAACGCCTCAAGGGTTTGATTTTTTAACAATCTTAAATGCCCATCGTCAAGGGAAGACAATTCCTAATTTGACAGATGATGCCCGATTGCTAGAGGAACTCAACATTCCGGTCAAAATTATAGACGGAGAAATAAACAATCGAAAAATTACAACATCTGAAGATTTGAAAGGAGATACGATGCTGGATGTGCGTGTTGGTCATGGAATCGACGTCCATGGCATTGGTCCGGGAGAGACCGTTGTAATCCTGGGTGTCCCCATTCCTACTGGTTTTTCTCTGGTAGGTCACTCGGATGCTGATGTTGGTCTTCATAGCGTTACAGATGCCCTTTTGGGGGCTATTGGAGATGGGGATATAGGACAGCATTTTAGTCCAAAAGATGATCGCTGGAAGGGAGTAGACTCTTCCATTTTTTTAAAAGATACAGCCCGTCGGGTTCGCGAGCGAGGGGGAAAAATCTCTCATATTGATGTCACCATTCTTGGGGAGCAACCAAAAATTTCTCCTTATCGAGAGCAGATGATTTCTCGTTTAGCAGAGATTTTGGACATAGATCTTGCACGAGTTAGTGTGAAAGCAACAACTACAGAAAAATTGGGTTTTTTGGGTCGTGAAGAAGGTCTCGCAGCTTTTGCAACAGCAACGGTGTTGTTGTAAGGATTGTCAAGATTTAAGACGAGAATTCAAACCTAAAGAAATTAGGGTTATAATGATTTATTTACCCCAGCATATCCCCAATTTTAATGTCGGAAAAGGGGCAGGATAAAGCACTAATATCTAAATAGTCCTGACCTGTACCACATGCCACACGAATCCAGGTATCACCTTTAGCAACCACTTGTCCGGGTTTTGCCATCTCTTCAAGTTGATCTTCATTGGGTATTTGGTTTGCGCGTATTTCCAACTTTTCGCCATTCTTACTTGTAAAAGCGGGTGGAAAGTAAGGGAAAGGAACGGCCCGCACTAAATTATGAATTTGCCACGGTGATTGATGCCAATCTATTTGACTATCTTTTGCACTTCTTCCCCCGAAATATGTGGCTTTGGATTCATCTTGGATTCGAGCAGGGGCACGTCCTTCTTTCAAAGCGGGAAGTTGACGAAGCAAAAGACGAACAGCAGCTGCTCCCATTTTTTGAGTCAAGTCATGCGCATTTTCTGTTAAAGGAATTGGAAAAGCTTCCTGATCGACGATTGCCCCTGCATCAGCAGATTTAACCATGTGATGTAATGTAGCCCCGGTTTCTATTTCTCCATGGACTAAAGCCCAATTTATGGGAGCACGCCCTCTATAACGGGGAAGGAGAGAGCCGTGCATGTTAAAACTTCCCAAGGAAGGCATATCTAATATGGTGGCTGGAATCATTTTCCGATAGTAAAAGGATAAGAGAAGGTCCGGTTGCATTTTTTGCAAAGCATCCATAACAATCGGATCTTTAGACTCCTCGGTCGCGATGACGGGAACATTATGGTCTTGGGCCAATTGAGCCACAGAGGGAAACCAGAGAGTTTCGCCGGGTGTGTCTGGATGCGTAAAGACACCAACAACATTTTCCCCCGCGTCAAACAAGGCTTTCAAACAAGCATGACCAACAAGACTGTAGGCGAAGACAACAATTCTAATCATTTCTTTTCAATCACTTGTCGAACGACAAATCGGGGTCTTTGACTCAATGTTTGGAAGATTCGTCCTAAATATTCCCCAATAATACCGATGCCTGTTATCACAACACTGACTAGGAAAAAAAGAATCCCAAATAAGGTGAACAAGCCTTCAGCTTCGGGACCCAGAATCAGTCGTCGAAGAATTAAATATCCGACAAGCAGGCCGCTTAAAGCAGAAACAATCATACCAAATAGAGTAAAGATTTGTAGGGGAATAAGAGAGAATCCCGTAATGAGATCGAAGTTCAATCGAATCAGACGATAAAGATTATACTTTGAGGTCCCTGCGGCACGAGCATCATGTCTCACTTCAATTTCGGTGGGATTAAGGGCAAACTTGTAGGCCAATGCAGGAATAAATGTTGATCGTTCTTCTGATTTAATAATTTGATCGACGATTTGACGGGAATAGGCGCGCAACATGCAGCCTTGATCTCGCATGATAATGTCGGTGGTAATTTCCCGAAACCAATTTACAAAAAGGGAAACGTAGGTTCGGAAAAAATTATCTTGTCGTTTGGCGCGATAACTCCCAACATAATCAAACCCTTCGGTCATTTTGCTCAAGAGTTTGGGAATTTCTTCGGGGGGATTTTGTAAATCGGCATCTAGCGTAACAATAATTGCGCCTCTTGCATGATCAAATGCGGCCATGATGGCCATGTGTTGGCCAAAATTTCCTTGAAAATCAACGATTCGAATAATGTCAGGGCGCATCTGATAAAATTCCTTGAGAAGGTCAAGGGATTTATCTTTGCTGCCATCATTGGTGAAGATTATTTCATATGTCTTTCCTGCATTATCGAGAGTATCTGTTAGACGTTTAAACAAAGTTGGTAAATTTTCTGCTTCGTTATAAACGGGAACAATGATGGATAAATCAATGGATTTTGACATGAGTTTGTGACCTCGAGCTAACTCTTATTTGACCTAAATATGAGGGGAATTATCAAGGAAGTCAATTGGCAGACAAGAGAAAATTTACGCTAATCCGGCCCAAAAAGTCTCGGCTAAGTCAATATTATAAAGTTGATGAATCGTTCGCAACCCCGTCGGAGATGTTACATTAATTTCCGTGAGAAAATCACCGATGACATCAATGCCAGCAAGATAGAGTCCTCGTTCATTGAGAGCCGGGCCAATTCGCGTGCAAATTTCAAGGTCTCGTGCTGAAAAGTCACAGCGTTCAGGAAGACCCCCCAGACGCATGTTACTGCGAATTTCTCCCTTCGGGGGGACCCGCTTTATAATGCCAACAGGTTTCCCGTCTATGAGAATAATTCGTTTATCCCCTTGAGCAATCTCTGGCAAAAATTTTTGAAAAATTGGGGGTGTTTCATAAAGTTTACGATACATTTCGAGAATACCACTCAGGTTTGGATCGTCACTTGTAATCGCTAAAATACCATTGCCCCCATAATCGAATATAGGTTTTAAAATGACGGTCTTGTGGGTTTGAATAAAGTCATCAATTAATAGTTTATCCCAGGACATTAATGTTGGTGGCATGAGGTCTGGAAAGTGGGTTGTCAGCAGTTTTTCAGGGGCATTTCGAACGCCTTTTGGGTCATTAATAATGCGCGTTGAAGAGGGAAGAAGCTCTAACAAATGAGTAGCTGCAATGTAGGCCATATTAAAGGGGGGATCTTGACGCATTAAAACAAATTTTGCCTCCTTCAAATTGAGGAGAACTTCGTTGCTTCGCGTGTAAAAATTTTGGGCCTGATCTTTAAAGTTGACCCAGCAGCCTCGGGCAACAACTTCTCCCCCTACATAAGATAAGGCGTCAGGTGTGTAGACAAATAATTTGAATTTACGATTTTGAGCTTCTAATGCCAAGGCAAAGGTTGTATCAGATTCAACTTTAATCTGTGAAAGGGGATCCATTTGCAAAGCAACAATGTTTTCAGTCATCAGGCAGCATCCTCTTCTGAAGTTATTTCTGATGATACAGGTGGCAATAAACCTTCATCGCCGACTAACTCTAAGGACTGAAGATTGCGGGGTGTATGATCAATGGCGGAAAGTTCATCAATTTCTTCATTAGATGTATCTAAAACTTTAAACTTGCGGGCCGAAACAAGCACTCGCCGCTCTAAAGTTCCTACAGTTTGGTTATAAGAATCGACAACTTGCCCCAAATGGCGCCCCATGCGCGTCATGTGGTTACCCAAATCACTTACACGTTTATAAAGTTCTCGGCCTAAATCACTAATCGCTTTGGCATTTTCTGCGATACTTTCCTGACGCCAGCCATAAGAAACGGACCTTAGTAAGGCTATTAAAGTTGTTGGTGTGGCCAAAATTACTTTTTCCCGCACTCCGGCTTCAATTAAGGTAGGATCTTTTTCAAGAGCGGCACTAAAGAAGGTTTCGCCGGGAAGAAACAAAACGACAAATTCCGGAGTTGAGTCAAATTGGTCCCAATAGGCTCGTTGACTTAAGGCGCGAATATGGGAACGTACTTGGCGGGCATGCTCTACCAATTTTTCCGATCGTGTCTGTTCGTCAGAAGCTTCTAAAGATTCTAAATAAGCGGAAAGGGGCGCTTTAGCATCCACTATAATCTTTTTTCCGCCGGGCAAATTAACAATCATATCGGGTCGTAATCTGCCGGTTTCTCCTTCTACAGAGACTTGCTCTGCAAAGTCACAATAGGCAACCATTCCGGCCATCTCGACCACGCGCTTTAATTGCATTTCTCCCCATTGGCCCCGTACGCTTGGTGTTCGCAAGGCTTTGACGAGATTCGAGGTTTCTTGGCGTAATTCTTTCTGGCTGTTGACAAGTTCTGCGACTTGATTGCGCAAAACTTGATAGGCGCCCAATCGCTCTTTTTCTAAATCCAGGAGTTTCACATCCACCTTGCCCAAAGCTTGATGGACAGGGGTCAACATCTCCCCAATGGCTTTTTGGCGGGTGGTTAGATCATTTTTGGCCGACTCTTGAAATTTCTCTAAAGTTGATTTTGCCAAATCGAGAAAGGATTGGTTGTTGGCGGATAAAGCATCTGCCGAAAGTGCCTTGAAGGTTTGGCTTAATCGGACTTGAGCTTCTTCTAAGAGAGCAATTTTTTCTTGAGCTTGTCGACGTTCATGGTCTAAGGCCGTTGAAAGTTCAATTGTTTTGGCTCTGAGGTTTATGCCGTCTTGAGTGCTTAGTGAAATTTGAGTTTCCAGCGTTGACACCCGACTTGCCCGCTCTTCCAACATGGCACACCGCAGTTGTTCTTGGGTGAGATGTTGTTGAACCTCACTCAACCGCTGTTGCATATTTTGAAGATCGATGGCATTTTGCGATAATAACCGAGAGGCATGGTGGCGACAAAATAAGAACACGGTCGTACCTGCGATCAATGCTCCTCCCAAAATTCCCAATATCAAAATCACGTTTCATTCCTCTCAAGAGATGATGAGCTGATTTTACGCAGATTTCACATCACAATTCGAGGAGAATTTTTAAATGCATTAGGAAGCAAAGAAGGATTTTTACCTTGTGGTTCCCAACATTAAATATAAATCTTCCCTGAAGATTTTTTTGCTGGAAAATAACTCTCTATGATTAAGTGTAAAATTGGCAGAAACTAGTGCTTCCTTTATCCAAAAATATATGATTTTAGTAGGGAATAAGGTCTTTCAATTTAGGAATTAATAAAATGCCCTATTTTAAATTCTTCTTTTTTTTATTCTTAGTCACTTTTTCACGGAATGCCGTTTCCACTGAAAATTATATTGACCCTAATGTGACTTCAGGGCTTCTAAAATTAAACGTTAATATTACAAAAGAGCAATTTCTCCTCTTTAAAGAAGCCAAAAGAGAATTTTATAAGGGCACTCTCGAGCAGGTCAATCCCTGTGGGGATCAATTTGTTTTCTATGAGCTCATTGACCCCAACACACAAAGCTCTTCATTCATTCTTGGAAGTAACCATAATCTCCCCTATGAGCTGCTCCCTAACTGGTTCACCCCATTCATCGAAAAAGAGATTGATGAGGTTTTTTTAGAATCAGAATTTGCAACTTTTTGTCCAACACTATTTGAAAAAAATTCTCAAGATCAATTTACTAAAACTGTTCATTCACTTCTCGATCCTATCTTACGAGTGTTTGGATTTACTGCTTCCCAGATAACAAAAGAAAGTGTATTTAACCTTCTCATGGGTTATGATGCCCTTCTCGGAACAGATTCTACCCTTTCCCTGCTGGCCCTAAGAATGAAAAAACCTGTTTTTCTATTGGATTCTCCCATGGAGTCAACAATAAATAATTTAACATTCTATAGGAAATCGCTAATGGTACAAGGGCTAACAAATCTGTTAGAAATGCCGGATACTTTCATTATGACGCATTATATTGATATAGAATCTAACTACCTGTGTGAAAAATCATCGAGCACCCAAACTCTTAAAACTGACCTGGAAGAGGATTTAAAAGGGTGGCTTGAGGATATAAATAGGGCGGAAGATCCTTCATTTCTGGAGGGATTGAAAGCCGAAGCAGAGTATAATCTCACTTGTGTAGAAACTCGAAACACACAGTGGTTCGCTTCTCTTGTTTCCCTGGCTCCTTCAAGAAAATTAATTTGTGTTGGGGCCGGACATTTGCCAGATCTCCTTAAAAAATATAGAGAAGCTAGGTTTATATTAAAAGTGCATAAGAAATACCCTCTTTAGGGTGTTATCCGGTTAGTATATTTACCATGCTATTCCCGGAAAGGGTAATTCTCATTACATTCTAGCCCTTTTCCACCTCTGTGGAGGTGAAGCAATGGCTAAAGTGGAGGCATGTATTGGAGATAAATATTGATTATGGTTATTATTCTTCCAACTCCTATAATTACGTTGTTTAATAAAAAATTATATAAAATTTTTCTTTCTAAGTATATTATAACTATGTAACTTCGTTTCAAAAAAATTTATATGAAGGAGTGTAATATGTTAAAGGTTAAAAGTTTTTTTTGGGGTGTTATGACATTTTTACTCGGTTTAGCAATAGGTCAAGTACAGGCAAAAAATTTAGATGTAAATGTTATCAATGAAGGTCCGGCTGTAAGTGGCTATAAGTTGAAACTAGAAATCCGCAAATTTAATGACCCAATATATGAACATGAAATTGATTTGAAAATTCCAGCGTCTTCACGGGAGAAATTTCCCGTCGTGGCGGCTTTAGAAAAACATTTGCCTGACGGATTTGTTCCTGCAAGCAACACCATTGTTCATTTGATTAAAGATGGCAAAGTCGTTGCAACGAACCGTCTTGTTCATTCTTATCAATTAGATCAATTTGCTGGGTATCAAGTAAAGATTAACACAAATGATATACACCCGGGCGATGTTAGTACCAAAGCCATATCCATAGTGGCAACATCAGATGCAGCTGGAATGGTACCTTTACATCAGTAATTACATACAGACTAATATATCCACACATCTTAATTTTTAAAGTGAGTGAGGTGTGTGGAATTGTAAAAAAGATTTCCACAAGCTCGCCTCCTAATTCAAGTTTAGACTTCCGAACAATGGTATATCTTATCAAGATAGAAGCCTACAAAGTTTTCCGCTCGCTTTTCGGGAGGGATTTTGTATACTCTACAAAAAATAACAAACAGTCTGGGGGGCTGACCGAATGATATGGCAAGGCGTTTTAGGAATTTTTGTATTTTTGGGTATCGCTTGGGTTTTTAGTGAAAATCGAAAAGCAGTTGAGAAGCGGGACGTAATCTTAGGGGTTGGTTTGCAAATTGTTCTTGCGGTGATTATTACTCAATTTCCACTGATTCGTGGAGGTTTCGAAAGTCTCAGTCGGGTTGTGGAAGTGTTGAAACGAGCAACTCAAGAGGGTACAAAATTTGTTTTTGGTTACTTAGGGGGTGGTGCCGTTCCTTTTGAAATTATTCCTGATTCTGGCGTCAGTACCTTCATCTTTGGGCTCCAAGCTCTCCCAACAATTATGGTTGTGAGTGCCTTATCCATGTTGCTTTTTCACTTAGGAGTCTTGCCGGCTATTGTTCGCATTTTTTCAAAAGGCTTACAACGGACCTTGCGAATTGGCGGCGCTCTTGGAGTGGTGGCGGCATCAAAAGTATTTCTTGGTAACCTTGAGGCTCCTCTTCTGGTTCGCCCCTATTTGAAAAACTTTAGCAGAAATGAACTTTTTACTGTCATGACATGTGGTATGGCGACAACGTCAGCGAGTGTTATGGCCCTTTATACCTCCATTCTTGAAGGCACAATCCCGAATCCCATCGCTCATATTTTGACAGCTTCTATTATTAGCATTCCTGCCGCCATTACTTTATCACGTATTATGATTCCTCATGAAGGAGCCATGACTTCGGGCACACTTGTAGCACCCTACCGATTTACAAATTGGATGGATGCGGTCTCTCGAGGAACATCAGATGGATTAACTATTTTTCTTCATGTAATGGCCATGTTAATTGTTGTGTTGGCGTTGGTATCTTTGCTGAATGCGTTTTTATCTTTTCTTCCGTCTCTCGGCGGAGAAGCTATTACTATGCAACGTATGTTGGGTTATGTGATGGCGCCTGTGACTTGGCTCATGGGCATTCCTTGGGCTGAAGCCATGACCGCTGGAAAATTATTGGGAACAAAAACAGTTTTGAATGAAGTTGTCGCGTTTTTAGAATTATCTAAGGTTCCGCGTACGGAGTTAAGTGCTCATAGCGCTTTAATCATGACGTATGCCTTGTGTGGATTTGCAAATTTTTCCGTCATTGGCATTATTATTGGCGGCATAGGAACTATGGTTCCCGAACGGCGGGATGAAATCGTTGCCTTGGGACTGAAATCTGTTTTTGCCGGAACTCTTGCCACATGTATGAGTGGAACCTTAATAGGAATATTGACGCTCATGAGTGGGGGAGTTGTCAAATAATTACGAAATTTCTTGTATTATTGGTAAAAAAATCCTAAGTAATACTTAGTAATGATGTAATAATAAAGAGTATTTTCCCATGGCACTATTGCCTGTCTTAACAGCACCCAATCCCAGGTTAAACATTAAAGCAACGCCGGTTGACGTTGTGGATGATGATGTGCGTTGTCTGATGGATGATATGGTAGAAACCATGTATGCGAATGATGGCATGGGACTTGCTGCTCCACAAGTTGGGGTGAGTAAACGGATTATCGTGTTAGATATCAACGCCAGCTATGAAGACAGGGAACCGAATGTCATGAAACTGGTTAATCCCGAAGTTGTGTGGACATCGTCAGAAACATGTCCACAGGATGAAGCGTGCATATCGGTGCCCAATGTCTATGCCTCCGTTGTGCGGCCAACTCGGGCAAAAATTCGGTATGTGGATGAAAATAATGTTTCCCATGAAATTGATACGGATGGTCTTTTTGCGCGATGTATTCAACACGAAATTGATCATTTGGATGGAATCCTTTATATCGATCATCTCTCGCGTTTAAAAAAAGAAATCATTTTGCGCAAATTGCGTAAAGCGCGTAAACTTCAGTTATGAACACTGCCCCTCTTCGATTAATTTTTATGGGGACGCCTGCTTTTTCGGTTCCCACTCTTCAAACACTTGTGGATAGTCGTCACCAACTTATCGCTGTCTATTCTCAGCCTCCTCGCCCTAGTGGTCGGGGACATCAGGTTCGAAAGAGTGCTGTTCATCAATTTGCTGAACAATGGGAAATTCCCATTTATACCCCTAAAAGTTTAAAAGGTGAAGCCGAACAAACTGAATTTGCGGCGCACAAAGCAGACTTAGCGATTGTTATCGCTTATGGATTAATTTTACCGCAAAAGATATTGGATGCGCCGCGGCTAGGATGTTTAAATGTTCACGCGTCTTTGTTGCCGCGATGGCGGGGCGCTGCCCCTATTCACCGAGCCATCGAAGCGGGTGATTTAGAGACCGGAATTACGATTATGAAAATGGATGTTGGATTAGATACTGGGCCTATGCTTCTTAAAAAAAACATATCCATTGATGCCCATACAACAGCTACAAATCTTCATGATGCTCTTTCAAATATGGGGGGGCCGTTGCTTCTTGAAGCCCTTGAAGCTTATGCAGCCGGGACATTGCAACCGACCCCTCAACCCTTGGAAGGAGTTACGTACGCCACAAAACTAACGCGAGAAGAAGGTCAAATCGACTGGAAGTTGTCGGCCTCTGTTTGGGTGCGAAAAATTCAGGCGTTTACCCCTTGGCCAGGAGTTTGGTTTGAGCACGACGGGACACGCCTCAAAATTCTTGCCGCTGAATCTATTCCAGAAGCGCAAGGAATTCCCGGAACAATTTTAGATGATCACTTGACCATTGCGTGTGGAGAAGGGGCATTGCGTCTCAAAATACTTCAACGTCCCGGGGGCGCGCCCTTGGATGCAAAAGACTTTTTGCGCGGGTATCTCTTGCCCAAGGGAACTGTATTATCATGCCCCGTTACAAAGTAATTCTGGAGTACGAAGGCAATCGTTTCAGCGGATGGCAACGTCAACGTAAACAAGCTTCCGTACAGGAAACCCTCGAAAAAGCCATAAAAGAAATGTTTGCAGAAGAAGTGCTGGTTGAGGGGGCGGGCCGCACGGATGCAGGCGTGCATGCTTTGGGGCAAGTGGCCCATTTTGATTTATCGCAAGATGTTCCCCCCTATCGGGTGAGCGACGGATTGAATCATTTTTTGCGAGAGAGCGGCGTGGTTGTTTTACACACACAAGGTGTCCCCCCCGACTTTCACGCTCGGTTTTCTGCTACGGGCCGTGAATATGAGTACCGCATTTTGAATCGACGGGCTCCCTTAGTTATTGAAGCAAATCAGGCCTGGAATGTCATACCTCCTTTAAATATTACTAAAATGCAAGAGGCAGCTAACCATTTGGTTGGCCATCATGATTTTACTAGCTTTCGCTCTGCGCATTGTCAGGCACCGTCGCCGATAAGAACTCTGGATAAATTTGACATCATTCACAAGCCAGCTTTCGTAGGGGATTATATTATTGCTCACGTCGCCTCTCGCGCTTTCTTACACAATCAGGTCCGTATTATGATGGGAACCTTAAAATTGGTGGGAGAAGGACGATTGAGTGTAGAAAGTATCCCGGACCTTCTTCAAACACGGGATCGTCGCACCACAGGTCCTACGGCTCCTCCTCAAGGGCTATATTTGAAGAGCATTGCTTATTAAAAAGACTTTCCATTGTCTTTTACGTTGTTTACCCGTTAAAATTGTGGTATATCAATAGATCAAGGTGTAATTAATAGAGTTCGTTATTGTACTTACACAAGCACAATAACAAAAAAGATTTGCAATGACTTACGTTGTTACAGAAGCCTGTATAAGATGTAAATATATGGATTGTGTAGAGGTGTGTCCGGTTGATTGTTTTTACGAAGGTGAAAACATGTTGGTCATCAATCCAGAAGAGTGCATCGACTGTGGTGTTTGTGAGCCAGAATGTCCGGCAGAAGCAATTATTCCCGATACAGCGCAAGGCTCAGAAAAATGGGTAGAAATGAATCAGCAGTATGCTGGACAATGGCCAAATATAACCCGCAAAGGGGCAACCCCTGAAGATGCAGATCAGTGGTTAACGGTAAAAAATAAGTTTCAAGATCATTTCAGTGAAAAACCCCCGCAACGGGATAATCCAATGGGGACAAAATCATAACCCCCTTGTAAAAAAGGTGATCGTAACCACCTATAGAGTTCAGGTCCTTACATTCAATCGATAGAAAAGAGAGTTTGACAATGACGACCACAATGACAAAAAAGATGTTTAGTGAAGGTGATTATGTTGTGTACCCAGCCCATGGGGTGGGACGTATTGTTGGGCATGAAACCCAGTCCATTGGTGATATCGAGGTACAATTGTTAGTCGTATCTTTTGAAAAAGACCGAATGATTTTGCGTTTGCCCTTATCCAAAGCGAAGACAGCTGGGTTACGGCCTTTAAGTACTTCTGAAGATATGACTCAAGCTTTGCAAATGCTAACTATTCGGACAAAGTCTCGCCGGACAATGTGGAGTCGTCGAGCGCAAGAGTATGAAGCGAAAATTAATTCAGGTGATCCAAAATCTATTGCTGAAGTCATTCGCGATTTGTATCGTACGACCACTCAGTCGGATCAATCCTACAGCGAACGTCAGATTTATCAAGCAGCGTTGGAACGTTTTGTGCGAGAGCTTGCTGCTGTTGAGAAAATAGATGAATCATCCGCAACTGAAAAATTGGAAGGTTTTTTAAAAGCCGCATAAAGATTTACATTTCAAGAAAGATTGTCAGGAGATTGAAGACATAAATTTTGAATTGTTGACAGCTTTCTTTGAAATGTTGAAGTCTATATTTCGAGATCAGAATTTGACGATAAGCTTTTACCAATTTCGGCACGATTCCCCAATTAAACAATAATAATACGAACGATATTAGGGTGTGCGTCTTCTTGTCTCAAAGGCGTATTGAAGAGCCACAAGCGACCCCATTTTATGTTGGCAATGTATTATTAAGACTATAAACCCTAGTATAGAGGGTATTTTTTGTGTTAAGGGTGACTGTCAAGTTAAAGTTATGAAAGTAGATTTTTTAGTGAAGAATATAAATGGTTAGAGGGTTAATAAAATGATGAGTTTCTTTAAAAAATGGTGTTGTCTGGTGTTGTCAATTTCTATGATGGTATCGACCATAGCGCCAACCTGGGCGGTGAAAATCAGTCATCACGAACAATTTTTTCCATCCTCCTCACCCTCGACAGCACCATTAAAAGAATGTGTCGAAAGCTATAAAATCCAAGAAAAACCTCTTAGCCAACCTCTTCCAAAATATATTGATTCCGCCTCACAAAATTCTAAACCTACGAGAGTTGCATTTGCAAATTCTTCTAACCCTCTTCTTTCATTCGTGACATTTGCCTGTGCGCATCCCCTACAAGCCCTGATGTTCTTATTTTTAATGCAAGAAAGCTTCTTTAAATGTTATCCCCTTGTTAAAGTTCCTGGCGTTGCTGCTGGTCTTTCCGTATCGGGACTAAATCAAAATTTAACGTGGAATGGGGTGTTGGGTTCACCTGTTCTTCTTAATTCTATTGTTGTTTATGATACAATTCCTGAAGAGGTAAATGTTCATTATGATTTAACCTTAACCCTTAGTGATATTACGGCGGGTAATCTCACTTGCAATGGAACGACTTCTCTTCAACCATCTTTTATTGGAGGCGTTTGGAGCGCGTATGGACTGATTACACCTGTAAATGATTTGTTGTTGAATTGTAAGCTATTATATATTCCTTTAAAAAGTTTTTTTAATTTAACAATTGCTGGAAAAGTTCTTAGTATTGAGCCGCAAGAAAAGATTCAGGGCAATATCACTATTACAAATGTTGGAAGTTCGTTATCGACTGGTTCAAGTTTAAATGGAATGACCACACCATCAGCCTCAAGCCAACCAAGTTCATCTTCTATCTCTGCTTCATCTCTAGGTACCGCTTCAACAATTGGGACGAGTCAATCTCAATCCGGTACGAGCAATCAAAATTCCAGTTCTTCAACTGAGAATTCTAATGTTATGAGCGGGTTAACGGATTCTCTATCAAATGGATTTTCACCAACCAATGACTCTTTCGGAACCTCTCTATTGTCTAACAATATACCCCCAACAAATCCTATGGCCACAACAACCAATTCCCTTCTAAATATTATGAACAGTTCTCAAGACAAATCAGCAATGATTATTGGAAGTAGTGTAGGGGGATGTGTCATCCTCACAGGTGCTATCGTTGCCCTGATTGTGGGCTATAAACGACAGTGGTGTGGTTTAAATTCTTCAGCGAAACAATCTCTAGTTCAAGATAAAGCTTTAGAGTCTGGACAATCTAAGCAATATGCATCTTTGGGACTATATCATAATCTCCCTCAAGGTGCGGGACAGTCTGATACAACGAACTACTCGAAACCGCCAGCCCCTGATTCTTTTGATCAAAGTCCGGGAGGCCTCTACACCAATGCACCCATCGCGCCGGCAGGGTCTCCCCAAGGAAATGGAGTATACACTAGTGCCCCCCTTGCTCCGGCTAATAGTAATGGTTCTGGACAAAATCCTTACATTGCCTGTGATGCCCCTTTAACTTCTCCATTGAACAATTATGATCGGCTTACAAGTAGCGAGGCTGCTTACGTGGAATGCGGTGCGCCTTTGGAGTAAAATCAGGGGGCAGTTGCCTATGAGTTCAGAAAATATAAGATAAAAATAAGCCCAAAAGATTTTTTTCTTTTGGGCTTATTATTTTCAAGTTATAAAACGAATATTTATTATCCCCAAATATATTTTAAAGAGATAAGTGCGGTGCTAACGCGCGGTGTAATTTTAAAAGTTGCGGTTCTTGTTAGCCCTCCCCCTACATTTTGAGCAGGTCCAGTTTTTGTTATAGAACCATAGAAGGCATAGCGGTATTCAACCCCCAGGGCTAAGTTTTTATTAAGATTAAAGTCCATTCCAGCACCCGGGGCAAAGGCTATTTTTCGATCACTTGAAGATATTCCAGTAAAAGAAGAGAAGGCAGGGTTATCTGTGATTGAGGTTAATTTAAAGCGACGACTTTCAATACCTAGACGAACAAATGGATGTATACGATCGATGCAAGAATAGCCTAATCGAATTCCAAAACCCCACGCACCACTTGTGGATTCAACTTTTTGACGATCAGAAAAATTATTACCGGTAACTACAATATAATTATTTTTATTAAGGTTACCAAATAGATAATCCACCTCCAAGCCTAGTGTAAAATTGTTTAGAGCGGCCATATAGCCAAAATTTATGTCAATCCCTCCGGTTGAATTGGCAAACTGGTTAGAAAGTATTCGAGAAGTGCCTCCATTATTTGTAGCGTAAGTAATAACAGCATTATGATTTCCGATAACATTGGCGGCGCCGAGTCCGACGTATACATTGTGTTTCGCTCCTGCCAAGGTGGAAGAAACTGCAGCCATAGTCATTAAACTTACCAGTAACACTTTTTTCATGATTCCATCTCCCTCATTGTTAATTTCATTAAATTTACCTATTTTCAAATAAAACATTTACTTAAAGTTGTTCTCTATTAATTCTAGGCATAGTTTTTGAGCTTTGATAGCCGAAAAAGAATAAATTTAATAAAATTTTTTATATGTGTGATAAAATGTTGCAAGGCTTGAATGTTGAGGCAGAAAGGGGAATATTTATACGCTTCACTATGAAATAAGAATCGGGCAAGAGATAAGATTTGCAGTTTTTACATTTAAATTAAGGCCGCCGCCAAACTTCTGCCACTTCTTTTAAGAAGGTATAAAAGGCCTGAATTTTTGGCGAGCCCTCCAAACTTTTATGATAGGTAAAGTAATAAGGAATTTTAACATCCGGGTGATCGGGGAAAACATCCACAAGTAAATTTTTTTCCACAGTTGTGCGCTCATAGACGAAAGATCCTATCCCGAGTCCTTCCAGTAATGCGTTGCGAAGTGCCGTTCCACTATTGACTTCGATATGGGCGCGGTATTGATTGTTAGGATCTCGATATTCATGTAAAATATTGTGAGATTTAAACGATTCCGGGTCAGATAGATTATAAAAAATGAGCTTGTGATTTTTCAGATCCTCAAAAGTTTTGGGGGAGGAATGAGATTTGATATAGCTCGGAGAAGCGTATACCCTTTGTAAGCCGTCATAGAGGTGATGTTGAATAATATCCGGATCAGAAAATTTTGTGGGAACAAGACCTAAATCAGCATCACCAATTTGAAATTGAAAAACATCGGCCAAAGACATAAATTTAAAATTAAGGTGGGGATATTTATGGGTAAGGGCTGGGAGGTATCTGAAAATGTGATCGATGGTTCCTGTGCCCATTACAATTTTTAAAGTCCCTGAAGGATTGAGCTTTCTTTCACGAATTAGAGCTGCTCCCTGATCAAGCCGACCAATGGTTTGTTGGCATAATTCTAAAAATTCTTGGCCTTCCGCTGTTAAACTGATGCCTCTTGAATGGCGAATAAAAAGAGTTATTCCCACTTCGTTGGCTAGAGCGGTCATTTGACGCCCTAAATTAGGTTGCGTGGTACCAACTTCTTGGGCGGCTTTACTCAAATTTTTAGTGCGCGCCACGACCGTAAAGGATTTAAGGTGGGTCAGTTCCATTTTAAATAGCCTCTATATATGGGAAATAATAATTATGCCATCATAATTATGAATACCTTAATATCCTCTTAAAACCCATTTCATTATTGCACTTAATACAATGTCTAAAAACTTATATCACAAGAGAAATAGAATTGGGAAAAAATATGCCAGATTAAGGAGGTGGGTATTACAGGGATCGTAAGAATTACTTTATATAGGGTACAATTTTTGTTTTTTTTACTAAATACTTAATATTAGAATATTTGAGAGTGTTTAGGGTTTTGACCTTACCATGTTATTGTTATCTTTTCTCTAAGATTTAAGAGAAGGCTTTTTATGGCCTTCTCTAGAACCTATATGAACAAATTTATTTTTTCATTAACATAATTACGTAAAATAACTAAAATTTTTGTAACTTATTCGCCCACAAATATAGGTGAATAAGCTTGAGCTACTTTTGATTCGATAGTTAGTTTTTTCATGTTAGTCTTCCTTATTTAAAAGTGAATTATAATTTATACAAAGAGTTGTTTTAAAGAATAACGGCTCTGCCTATTGCAGAGAGCAGTTAAAATCATTCCTGTTTATTCACCTACAAATATGGGTGAATAGCATTGTGCTACTTTTGATTCAATGGCTAGTTTTTGCATCATAATCTCCATCATTAAAAATATTATAAATACCTTGAGAAAGTGTTGAGGCTGTTTAGTGGCTTTTTTTAATTATTTTGCGAGCCTCTTTATACCTCTGTAGACTAGCCCACGATAATTTTTGGACCAATAAATATTTTTAATTTAATTGTCTTAAAATACATTTTAACAAACATAAAACCATTAATAATTTATTGAATAAACTTAGAAATTCTTTTAACTATCTTCTAAAGCGACAAAACGCCACGCCCTAAAATAATTTTTGAGATATACAATAACTGCAGATGTTTTATTTAAAATATGCAATTCACTATTTGTCATTTTATTTATGAATATTTACTTCACGCTTTCCAATGTATAGGCGTAAAGCCGGTGTTCACCCTGCATCAACAAGGGCAATACCCTTGATGAATTGACAATCAGAATTACCTTGCCCCTTAACCAGATGTTTACGCTCTTCCCTCTATGATTAAGGTTAATAAGGAACACGAAAGGCACACACGAATAATAAGATTCTGACAAAGTGCAAGCAGTTAAGGAGTTTGAGTCAATTTTTCTCTTTTTCTGCATTTCATGTCCAATAGTTTGTGAGGAAAAATGAAACAATTTTCATCGGGTTCGACTACAAAGCATGCGGACCTGGAGTATATCCGCCAGTTGATGGACCAGCCCCTACTGAAACGGGATGAAGAACATGAATTAGCGATTGCCTGGCACGATCGACATGACGAAAAGGCTTTACATCTCCTGGTGCAGGCTTATATGCGGTTAGTAGTGAGTACAGCAGTGCGATTCCGCCATTATGGCATTCCCTTATCAGATCTTATTCAAGAAGGTAATCTTGGGCTCATGTATGCGGCTGAGCGGTTTGATCCAGAAAGAGATGTTCGTTTTTCCACCTATGCCAGGTGGTGGATACGGTCTCATATTCAAGAATATATATTGCGCAATTGGTCTATTGTTAGGACCGGCTCCACATCATCTCAAAAGCAGCTCTTTTTTAATTTGCGTCGTCTGAAGGCGCAATTGGCAAAAATGAGCACAGACCAAATGACGATGGAAGAAAGAGGACATATTGCTGAAACTTTGCAAGTTCCTTTACATGATGTTGAGGATATGGAAAATCGGCTTTCTTCACATGATTTATCTTTGAGTCATCCGATGAGTGAAACGGGTAGTGATGATTGGGTGGATTCATTGGCAGATCAAAATCCTGATCCCGAAACTTCAGCTGTTATTAATCTTGACGATAGTATTCGCCGATTATGGATTCAAGGCGCCATGCATTATTTAAGCCCGCGAGAGCGCATGATCATAACTGTGCGTCGGTTAGCAGATCATCCCACAACTTTAGAAGATGTTGGTAAAAAATTGAAAATTAGTAAAGAGCGCGTGCGTCAGTTGGAGGTCAGAGCGATTCGCAAGATGCGGCATCATTTGTTACACAACATTCAAGATTTAAAGGAAGTGTTGTAAGACAACACATCGCTTCTTACCCCGTTGGGGTGAAGAAAATTCTGCTCGTAGAGGAAGCTATGCATAACAGTGAAACGATGAAAGTCACATTTTGGGGCGTGCGAGGGAGCCACCCTCAGTGCAAATCCGCTTTCGATAAGGTGGGGGGGCATACCAGCTGTGTCAGCTTAGAAATGGGCGATCAATATCTGTTTCTTGATGCGGGAACGGGGATTATTGACGCAGGGAATGAAATAATGAAGCGGGGAATCAATAAGGCTACTCTTATGATTTCTCATACTCATGTGGACCATATTGGTGGATTAGCATTTTTTAAACCTCTCTATCAGTCAGATTTTGAATTATCAATTATTGCCAGCGGGCTTTTGTTAAAAGACGATACGGAAAAGGGAATAGAATCTGTGCTGGCAAAAGTTATGTCACCCCCTTATTTCCCCATTCCCTGGAATGAAATTCCCTGTACTCGCTCCCTTATAGATGTTCCCATCGGCGGACAGTTTTCTTTAAATCATTTGAAGGTATCTACAATAGCTTTGGATCATCCGGGGGGGAGTTCTGGCTATCGGATTGAGTGGGATGACAAATCTATTTGTTATATTACAGATACGAGTCATACTCCTGGCGTTCTGGCTCCCCATTTGATTGAATTTATACAGCGCACCAATTTAATGATTTATGATTCAACTTTTACTGAAGAAGAGTTTGCTTTAAAATCAACCTGGGGGCATTCAACTTGGAATCAAGGTGTTGCTTTAGCTAAGGCAGCGGCAATTGGAGAGCTTGCTCTTTTTCACCATGACCCAGATCATGATGATGTTTTTATGGCCGATATTGAATGTCAGGCTCAAAAGCACTTTTCCCATACCTTTGTGGCACGTCAAGGAATGACGCGGGAAATATAAGAACGAGAAATAGAAAATAATTTATCAAAGTTTAGGCCTTTTATGTATTATTGGTTTCCATTTTTAGGATTTTGCATGCTCTTGATGATGCCTGCATTTTCTCTTGATGATCTCAAAACTAAAGAAATGCATGCTTATCCAAAAATGTGCAGAATATGGGACACAATTGAAAAAGTAAGATTTCCCAATCAAAGTCCTCTCATTCCCCATGCGATTTTCTATGACGGGGGAACCTGCTTGGATATATTTGTTACATTTGAGAGCGATAGTGGATTTATGGAATCTACGGGCGAAGAAAACGATGTTCCCGAAAGTCCTCGCTTTTTACCTTCGCCGAGGGCTGCCAAAAAAGAGGATAATGGTCATTTTGGAAACGAAACTCTTGACGGAAAATTTAGATATTACACTCAAAATGCAACTCTGCAAGATTCTAATATCCTTCCAGGGCCAATCACTATAAAATTGTGGTGCTATCGAGATTCGACGGGACTTAAAAAATTATACTTCACCAAAAGCAGTGCTGTTCTGCGATTATCCATACCATCTTTAGACAGTAAATCTTTTAATTCGGATATGGCCAAATACCTTATAAAGGTCCTACAAAGTGGTTTTCGATCCCCACCTCAGCAAGGCATGGAATGCGTAGATTGGCGTGGGGAAGATAAAGTTATCAATATGGTAGTAAAAACATTAGGGCATCATTTTATTAGATATACGAATCGACCATTCTGCTCGGTCTTTAAAGGGATTGTTAACGAGTGTCGAGAAGAACGGAAAATTTTGGATGAAGTTGAAAGGTAATTTCAGCCTTATACTCTCTAAATAACACCGTCTAACCGTTTACCTCTCCCCAGAAACAGGAGAGAGGTAAATGATTACATATTTTTTCAAGTAAACTTAAGCTGCCCTTCGCCGTGATAGATCCGTACGAACTTTAAAGCAATGAGTGAGGCAATTGCCGCACCAGTCAAATAAAAGGCAGGCACCATATTTGTACCCAACTGATTAATCATATAAGTGACGAGTATGGGGGCCGTACCGCCAAACAAGGGACCGCTGATGTTGGTCGTAACCGCGATGGCTGAGAAGCGAATGCTTGTCGGAAAGGCTTCCACCATCATAGCCGCGGTGGGGCCAAAATAACCACCAGCCGCTATTGCAAAAACCAATTGTGCCCAAAAGATGGTCATCATATTTGTCGTAGTTGTTATAATCCAGAATAAGGGAATTGTGCCGCAAATGAATATGAGGGCTGCGCCTGTCATTACGGGTTTGCGCCCAACCTTATCTGATAACCACGCCCCTAAAACAGTAAATACACAAACCAAAAATAGGTTAATTGTATTGATCGTAAAGGCAACATCATCTGCTAAATGAAGTTGTTTGGTCATGAATGTTGGCATATAGGTGAACAAGGTGTAAAAGCTTAAATCATGTAGCATGATCGCCAAAACAACAACAGTTAGAGTGATCCAATGCTCTTTAAAGACTTGAGTTATAGGGTATTTAGATACTTTACCTGATTCTTGAACGGCCATAAATTCAGGGGTTTCGGGTATTTTTGTTCGTAAATAATACCCAACAAAACATATAAGAATGCCTAATAAAAATGGTACGCGCCATCCCCACGTATTTAAATCGTGTTCTGACAAAACATAAGAAAATAAAGTAGCAGTGGCCGAGCCTAATAAAATACCCACTAAGCAACTTGTAATAGCAAAACTACCAATGAGACCGCGATGTTTGGGATCGGAATGCTCTGTTGTAAACGTAATAGAGCCTCCATAATTACCGCCCATAGAAAATCCTTGAAGCATTCGCATAACAATGAGCAATATTGAGGCAGAAATACCGATTTCTTCGTATGTTGGCAGCAAGCCGATGACAGCCGTGGGAATTGCCATCAAAATAATAGCTAGTACTAAAGCTTGCTTTCTTCCCACTTTATCACCAATGTGGCCAAAGACTATCCCGCCCAAGGGGCGCACAAAAAACCCAACTGCAAAGACACCGAATGCTTTAATGAGTTCGGTGGTTTCATCGGCCGAGGGGAAAAAAAGTTTCCCCAATATGGGGGCAAAATAAGCAAATAAAATAAAATCATAAAATTCGAATAGGTTACCCATCATGCTGGTGACAACAGTTCGAAATAATGGTTTTTTCATAGCACGCTCCAATACATATATTGTCCCTTAATTTTATTAAGGGATAGAATTAACTTAAGGTTAAATTTATTTTGATGAATAAAGAATATAAAAATGGTATATCGGCCTCAGCCGAGGAGTTGTAGGGAAAGGAGTAATAAAGAATTTGAATATAATATTTTCATAACAGTCTCAAATATGTTTATTAAACACATGCATAACATAGGAGAAGAATGGTGTCTACTGATATCCACCATCCCTCCTAAATACATGAAAACAGAGGGTAATAGATTGCCAGTATTTTAGGATGCCATGGGAAAATTCTATGAGGGGAAGATTTTTTTAATTGTTAATTAAAGATGTCGTAGGATATTATTTGAGCGTATTTTAATATTAATTTTTTATAAATATATGGGGAGTCAATCATGAAAAAATTTCTAAGTTTAAGTGCTGTCGTTCTTTTATTAAATGTTGAAACGTTTGCTTGTGAAGATGCGAAAGTCGTAAATGATGCAGTTGCTAGAGCAAATTCATCTCAGCAGTTTGGGGAGGAAATGAAGGCTTATGGGGGGGTCAAACAAATTATGTCTTCTGGTAACTTTCATGAAAGCGCAGAAGGCTGGGGGCGTTTTAAAGCTTATATTCTTCAGCATCCCTTAGTTCTTCGCCCTACGAAAGAGCATAATCCTATTTGTGTGTATGATCGCTATAATGTTAGCGGGGGAAGTCTAGGTGTTGTCCTAAATAAAAAAGTTGCAGCAAAATAATTTCTATTAAATACTTTCATGGGGCAAGCACCATTCCCATATGACATAAAAGGAAAAATCTATGCTTGCTCCATATTCTTACAATCTTTAAGACTTGGATTTTTTTACCACAAGAAAATATGCAATTATTTTTTAAGTTAAATCTAGTTAAATAATTAAATAAATTAGCATCCTATCCTGGCCGAGGAGCAACGAATAAAAATTTGAAAATTCATCTATAGGTATACCAAAAAGATGAGACTAATATAAGAAAAAATCCTTAGTTTTCGGCTATTTTTAGGACGAAGTCAAATAATTTGACAACCTGATTTTGTACTTTTGAAATAGGGGTTGTTGAGGGGAAGGCACTTTGGGAGACCTCATTAACAAGTGCTGAATAAGCCAGAATCCTATGTAAATTAATGGAGAACAACAAATGATAAAGAAAGACTTAAAAAGATATGTGTGGATGATGAGCATTCCCATACGTTCTTTGGGGAGTATGGAAAAGAGAGTTAAGATACCTATGACGATGCAGGTATCGACAAATAGAGATAGAGTGCTGCTCGCATAACTTCTCAGCCATAACCATTTTTTACCCGTTATGCGGTGAATCCATAAATATAAAATGGCATCTAACCGTTGCCCGATGTAGCAAGCGATAAGGGATGCGATAAATGCAATATTATAATATCCAAAGACTTTATGAAAAGTTTCAGTGCTTACGCGAGACCATTCCGTTGCTTCAAGGAAGTCCATACCTATAATAATTAAAGCGATAAGAATATTCATGCAAATGGCGAGATGGATACAAAATTTTACTTTTGTAGCCCCAAAAAATTCACTAATTAGGCCGGTCAACATGAATGTGACAGGGTATAAAATAGCCCCTACTGATAGTTCTAGGGGATAAAAAGGGAAAATAGATATGGAGACAAATTTTTGGTAAATTAGATTCCCCATGACAATGAGAACTGAAAAGAGAGTACACAAACTCAAGTAGATTTTATCAGATATATTCATTATGTTCTTAAGACTTTGATTTATCCCGCGACTTGATTGACCAACTGTTCAAATTCATCTTCTGTTTCGACATTGGGAGGCGCAGCTGGAGCAATGGCCCCGTGATCAGATATTTCATCAAAGTCTTCAATATTCTCCTCTCGCTCTTCTGAAGCATCTTCATTTTCTATAATTAATTCGCCTTCAGGTTTGCCCGCTTCTCCATAAAGAGATTTCATAAAAGTAGCCCAAACACGCGCCGGTAACCTTCCTCCAGTGGATTTTTTTGCCATAGGTTTGTTGTTGTCATTTCCAGTCCAAACGCCGGCAACAAAATCTGGGGTATAACCCACAAACCAGGCATCCGTATCACCATTACTGCCAGTTTTGCCGGCCACGGGAAATGACATTTTTGCCGCACGACCTGTTCCATTATTAACGGCACTGGTTAACATACGGTTCATTTGACTTACATATTTTGCCTCAACAACCGGACTTGCAGATTCATTTTGACGCTGATAGAGAATTATTCCAGATTTATCTTTAATAGATAAAATACCATAAGGCCAAACGCTCATACCATTGTTTGCAAATGTGCCAAATGCTGCAGTGAGATCAAGAAGGGTGACTTCCGTTGTCCCAAGCGCCATGCTGAGGTCGGTTACAATTTTACCATTAATCCCAAGACGACGGGCAACTTCTGCAATTCGTCGCGTTCCAACTTGTTGAGCAAGGCGAACCGTGCAGGAGTTAATGGATTTTGTGATCGCTTCTTGAAGGCTGTAGTCGTCTCCTTCTAAATATCGATATTGATGTTTACCAAAATTTCGGGGAGACCAATTACCAATGGTAATGGGTTCGTCTGAGACGCGTGTTTCAGGAGACATCCCGTATTCTAAGGCTGCTAAATAAACAAAAGGTTTCCAAGCAGAGCCGGGTTGTCGCAACGCTTGCGTTACACGATTGAACTGACTACCCTGATAGCTTTTACCCCCAACCATGGCTCGAACGGCACCATTGGGTGTCATTACGACCATTGAAATTTCACTTGTTTTTAGGTCTTTCCCCATATCTTCTAATAAATTCAAAGCCGCTTCTTCCGCTTTCTTTTGCATGACCAGGTCAAGCGTTGTGACAACAACCAAGTCTTTATCGGCTATACTCACGTAGTTTGAAATTGAGTCATAAACCCAGTCTGCAAAAAATTGATAACCATTTCCTGTGGCTGAAGTTTGACTAAATGTAGCTTCTGCATGACGCATATGTTCATCAGCAGATTGAATATATCCGGCTTCTTGCATCTGATCTAAAACTACTTTAGCCCTGGCTCGGGAGCGTTCAGGATGAGCTGTCGGAGAGTAGCGAGAGGGCGCTTTTAGCAAACCTGCAATCACTGCTGCTTCATAAACGGTAATTTGTCGGGCGGATTTCTTGAAATATTTATGGGCGGCGGCATCGACACCATAAGTACCCGCGCCAAAATAAACCCGATTGAGATAAATAGTCATAATTTGATCTTTTGTGAAATTCCATTCGAGCCAGACGGCCATAATGGCTTCCTGAATTTTTCTTCGCAAAGATCGATCGTTATGTCCATAAAGCCCTTGAGTCATTAGGAAATTTTTTGCGAGCTGCTGCGTAATTGTGGAGCCTCCTTGCACGACACGATCGGCTCGGTAGTTTGTATAGGCTGCGCGAAGTAAGCCGATAATATCAACACCAAAATGACTATAAAAGCGGCGATCTTCAATGGCCATGAGGGCTTGGGGAATATAAGGAGAAAGATCTTGAACGCGGATCGTATCCTCATATAAGTCACCATACGTACCAATAACCGTTCCATCTTGAGTCATAATAGTTACACTGGGTCGTCGGGAGGTTGCTTGAAGGCGACTAATATCGGGTAAGTCGTAACTAAACCAAAGAACACCCATTCCCCCTAAGCATAAAATCCAAATGCCCATCGTTAAAAATAGACGAATAATTACCCATTTTATTGATAATGGATGCCGCTTCTTAGAAGGGGGTTTGGTCGACCCTCTTTTTTTGGATTTGCGTTTAGCCGTGGATTTTGTGGCGGCTGAAGAGCGCATATCCTCCTGGCCTTCAGATAAAGTAGGGCGCTCAAATCCGAATAGTGTGGGAGGTTGTTTCGCCACAATTTACCTTAATGTAAAATTCTTTAAATATTGTTGCTAGTATAATATTCGTATTTATACCATTAGGCGTCTAAATTGACAACTTTTAAGGCATTGCTTTGAATAAATTCTCGCCGGGGCTCAACAACATCTCCCATTAGGGTGGAGAAAATTTCTTCTGCTTCTTCTAAGTGAGTCAACTTGACTTGAAGAAGAGTTCGGGCTTCCGGATCCAGAGTTGTTTGCCATAATTGATCAGGGTTCATTTCTCCCAATCCTTTATATCGACTCAAAGAAATCCCTTTGCGGCCAATTTCCAGGAAAGCTTCAGCAAGACTGGTAGGACCACTAATTGGCAACTTTTTGTCCTTTGCCTCAAACAGAGAAGGTTCCATAAAAAATTCTTTTAATGTGGGAAGAAGTCCTAGAAGAGCCTTAATCTCTGGAGAGTTTGTTAAGGCTTCGTCTAAGCGCCATGTTTCTGAAACACCTGCGAGGGTATAAGTTGCTAAAACATCCCCATTTTCAGCGCGTATTAAAGACCAGGTTGGCTTTTTAGGGGTTGAGCCATTCAAACGTATGGCTTGGTCCGCTTGATTCAGAGCTTGAGTTACAGGCGTTAACTCCATGGTGGGAGTATGAAAATAACCTGTGAGAAAAAATTGTTCCATGAGGCTAATATTATTCACACGTCGAGTCAGACCTGAAAATCCATGGCGAGCTCTTAAGGCAAGATCAGCAAGAGCACGTAAATCCTTTCCTGCAATCACAGAACCATTGGCTAATGTTAAACGAGATTCTTCAACAGCAGAATCTAAAAGATACGTTTCTAAGGCTCGTTCATCTTTCATGTAAACTTCAGATTGTCCTCGTTTTACTTTATAAAGAGGAGGTTGTGCGATGTATAAATAGCCGCGTTCAATCAAGGGGCGCATTTGTCGATAGAAGAATGTTAACAGAAGAGTTCGAATGTGACTTCCATCCACATCCGCGTCAGTCATAATAATAATTTTATGATATCGCGTCTTGTCGGGTGAAAAATCCTCTGGTCCAATGCCTGTGCCTAATGCTGTAATTAAGGTGCCAATTTCTGCAGACCCGAGCATTTTGTCAAAACGGGCGCGTTCTACGTTTAAAATTTTTCCCTTCAAAGGCAAGATTGCCTGAAAAGATCGTTCGCGTCCTTGTTTTGCTGATCCGCCCGCGGAGTCACCCTCAACGATGAAAATTTCACTTTTCGCCGGATCTTTTTCCTGACAATCAGCAAGTTTTCCAGGTAACGAAGCCATGTCGAGTACACCCTTACGACGTGTTAATTCTCGGGCTCTTCTTGCCGCTTCACGAGCTGTTGCTGCTTCTAAAACTTTGGCAATAATAACTTTTGCCTGTGCCGGATTTTCCTCAAACCATTGCTCCATAGCTTCGGAGACAATGTTTTCAACAACGGGTCGAACTTCAGAAGAAACAAGCTTATCTTTCGTTTGAGAAGAGAATTTAGGATCAGGAACTTTGACAGAAAGGACGCATGTAAGACCTTCTCGGACATCTTCCCCAGTGAAAGTGAATTTTTCCTTCTTACCTTGCGGGCTGGCGGCAACAAAGTTACCAACCATGCGGGTTAATCCCCCCCGTAAGCCTGCGAGGTGGGTTCCTCCATCCCGTTGAGGGATGTTGTTGGTAAAACACAATGTTGTTTCGTGATAACTATCTGTCCACTCCATGGACAATTCAACGGTTATATCGCCTTGGGATTTTGAAATACTTATGGGTAAAGGCTGTAAAGGATTCTTAGCTTTGTCTAGGTAACGAACAAATTCTGTAATCCCGCCTTCATAGTGGAGAGTTGTTTCATAAAGAGTGTCTTCTCGCTCATCTTTTAGAATGATATTAACCCCAGAGTTCAAAAATGCCAGTTCACGTAACCGATGTTCAATCGTTGCGCGGTCAAAAATTGTGTGGGTAAACGTTTCTGAAGAAGGAAGAAAGCGGACTTCTGTACCCGTTCGGCCGTTTGAATCTCCAATAATTTGAAGAGGAGCATCAGGAACACCATGGGTGAAATGAATAGCATATTCTTTTCCATCTCGCCAAATATGCAACTCTAATGTTTGGGAAAGAGCGTTTACAACAGATACACCAACGCCGTGAAGACCACCTGAAACTTTATAGGTGTTCTGATCAAATTTACCCCCGGCATGGAGTTGTGTCATGATGACTTCAGCGGCGGATACGCCTTCTTCTGCGTGAATATCAACGGGTATGCCTCGACCATTATCCCGAACAGTGATTGAGTTGTCGCCATTGATAATGACTTCAATACGATCACAATGACCTGCAAGAGTTTCGTCAATAGCATTATCCACGACTTCATAGACCATATGGTGTAATCCCGTCCCGTCATCTGTATCGCCGATATACATTCCAGGACGTTTACGTACAGCATCAAGGCCTTTTAATACCTTAATAGATTCAGATGTATAGTCTTCAGAGCTATTGTTTTGAGCTTCAGATTTGTCGGTCATCTTTTTTATCGTTCCTCAGTTTTTAATACAGTTGCTCTATAATTGTGACAGTTAAAATCAAATTGTCAAAGTTGCATTATGAACCGTCAAGAATTGTGCTTGAGGGTTCAGGTCTTGGAAGGCAGACTTTTCGGTTCCGGTCATCCAGACTTGAAAAGGGCCCTTAGAAGACTCAAGAGATGAATCTTTGGCGGGCCCACAAATTTCTTGAAATAAAATCAGCCGGTGCTGATCATCCAAGTGTGCTGCAATGTCATCTAACAATAAGATAACTGGGCACGTACGATAATTTTCTTGAACTTTTATAAAAGCCAAGGTTAAGGCAAGTAACAACATTTTCTGTTCTCCCGTGGAGCATAGCTCTGCTGGAAGCTGTTTGGCAAGATGGTGTACTTGAAAATCACTCCGGTGAGGCCCAATGGCAGCTCCGCCAGCCTCTCCATCTTGATAACGATTACTTGCAAGCCTTGCTGCATATTGGTCTTCAACGGCAAGCGCCGGTTGATTTGTTGTCCAGCATTCAATTTCACCTTTCATTTCAGCGCGAAATTGAGGAAATGGAAAAGATTTTTCGATTCGTTGAGCACTTTCCAAGCTTTTAACGACCTGTTGCCGAGCCACCACAATGGCGACGCCATCTTCTGCCAAGTGTCTTTCTAAAGTTGAAACCCACAAGGGATCATAACGTCCTTCTCGCAGGAGGTGTGCACGTTCGCGCAAATGGTGTTCATATCGATGAAGTCTTGATGCATGATTTGCATCCACTGCAAAAACGAGTCGATCAATAAACTTTCGCCTAACGGATGCAGGCTCTAAGAATAGTCGATCCATTTGAGGCGTTACCCAAATGACACTGATCCAATCAGTTAAGGATGCCTGACTTTTTGCTGGCGTACCATTAATTTTAACCACACGGCGTTCGTTTCCTATGGCTGTGTAATCTAATCCAGTTCCCAATTGAACAGGACCGTGATACGTTTCTACGGTAGCTGCAATTGCCCATAAGGTTGGATGAGTCATATCATCATTCACTTTTTTAAGATTGGTGACTTGTGACAGCTTAATACTTCGCAATCCTCGGCCGGGAGACAAAAAAGAAAGAGCTTCCAAAATGTTTGTCTTACCTGCTCCGTTAGGTCCTGTCAGAACGATAGTGTCAGCGTGAAGATGGAGGTCTAATCCTTGATAATTTCGAAACTGATGCAACGCAAGTCGCGACAAACCCATCATAGGTGAAGGTTGAACAGAAATATTTTCTTTGCATTGTCGTATCTGCACTTAATGATAGTCCCTGCCATACTTTTTTATCATGTGATATCTTGCGACCTTGCTTTTATCAGACCCGCATGGGCATGAGAACATAAGTTGCTTCTTGATTTGTCATCCCCTTAATAATGGCTGGCGCATCCCCATTTGCCAGAACAACTTGAGCTTCATCCTCATCAATTTGTTGGGCAATATCAAGTAAATAACGAGCATTAAAACCGATTTCAACGGGAGCATGCGGAAAGTCGATCGCAATCTCTTCGGTGGCATTACCTAAATCATGACTTGCTGCAGATAGGGTGAGCATATTGTTGTTTAAACTCATTTTTATAGTTCTAATCTTGTCATTCGAAACGGTAGCCACTCGATCGACAGCTGCTGCGAAAGTTTTTGCATCAATAATGGCAATTTTATCATTACCACTCGGAATGGCTTTTTCATATTCCGGGTAAGTTGCATCAATTAATCGAGAACTTAACACGGCATTCTCAAACGCAAATTCAATGCGTGTTGGAGAGAGAGCAACTTGAACTTCAGTGGTTGTATCATCTACCAATTTGCGAGCTTCTGTGATGGTTTTGCGTCCAATAATGATGCCAGGGATATTTTCGGCTCCTTCAGGCAAAGGGACTTCAATATAGGCAAGGCGATGCGCATCTGTGGCGACGGAGCGAAGGATTTTTTGCCCTTCTCTTTCCAGTGTATGAAAGTGTATTCCATTTAGATAATAGCGGGTTTCTTCTGTGGACATAGCAAATTTTGCACGGTCTAAAAGCTTTTTAAATATCGCGATGGGTAAAGAAAAATGGAAGGGTAATTCCCCTTGAGTGAGTTGGGGAAAATCTTCGGGATCCAGGCAAGACAGATTAAAACGAGATCGCCCCCCTTTTAAGTTTAATTGGCCTGTTTCCGACAAATAAGTCAGTTCAATCGTGGACCCTTCGGGAAGTTTTCTCACAATATCAAATAGCATTTGAGCAGAGACAGTCGTTGTACCTGGCTCAGTCACAATTGCAGGGACTGTCTCTATGAGAGCAAGATCCGTATCTGTAGTAATTAAACTTAAGCCCATGGGCGTTGCGCTTAAAAGAACGTTACTTAGGATGGGGATTGTTGTTCTTCGTTCAACAACACTTTGACCATGGGAAAGGGCTTTTAAAAAAGCGGATCTATCAACTGTTAACTTCATGACTTAAATTATACCTCCAAGTTTCTACGTAAAATATCGAGATCATCTGAAAATTCTCGATCTTGAATTCTGACTTCTTCAACTTTGCGCACAGCATGTAAGACGGTTGTGTGGTCGCGTCCACCAAATTTTCTGCCAATTTCAGGAAGAGATCGAGATGTTAATGTCTTAGCCAAATACATAGCGACTTGACGAGGACGGGCAACATTTTGAGATCGTCTAGCAGACTGCATATCTGAAATCTTAATGCCATAATACTCTGAGACACGCTTTTGAATATCCTCGATTGTGATACGTCGATCATTCGCTTTTAAAAGATCTCGCAAAACATCATGAGTTGTTTCCAAGGTAATTTCGCGGCCCACGAGAGTGGCATGGGCGATAATACGATTTAAGGCACCTTCAAGTTCGCGGATGTTTGAACTGATCTTGCGCGCTAAAAATTCCATAACATCTTTTGGAATTCCTATATTTAAAGTATCTGCTTTGGCGTGTAAAATTCCTAATCGTAATTCATAGGTTGTCGGATGAATATCCGCCACCAGTCCCCATCCAAGGCGGGATTTTAAACGATCTTCCATGCCTTCCAAATCAGAAGGAGACTTGTCAGCAGAAATAATTATTTGATGATTTTGATCAACGAGAGCATTGAAAGTATGAAAAAATTCTTCTTGCGTCGTTTCTTTACCGCTGATGAATTGAACATCATCAATCATGAGAACATCAACGGAACGGAACAGTTCTTTGAATGACACCGTATCTTTGAAACGTAAGGCACGAATAAATTGATACATAAATTTTTCTGCTGATAAATAGATAACGCGACGTTTGGGATGATAGGTTTTAATGTGCCAGGCAATCGCATGCATTAAGTGGGTTTTACCAAGACCAACCCCGCCATATAAGAACAGGGGGTTGAATTGAGCCGTTTGAGATTCTGCAACGCGTAAAGCAGCGGCATAAGCAAGTTCGTTAGGTTTGCCAACCACAAAATTATCAAAAGTGAATCGAGGATCAAGGGCTGCGCCAAGAACATCTCGATCTATGCCAATGGATTCTTCATCGATGAGAGAAGCTTCTTTGGGACTTTGAGGAGTGCCCGCTGGGAGAATTTCATCTGGCTGTTGGGAAGGTAGCGGGACCGGAGTGCCCATTTTAACAATAACTTCAACTGCCGTAATAGAGGGATTTAGGCCTAGCCAGAGGAGCCGAATGCGTTCCACATAATGAGAAACAACCCAATCACGCATAAAACGCGTTGGGGCAGCAATTCGAACAGTGTTTCCCAAAACATCGATTACAAACAGGGGTTTAATCCAGCTCTTAAACACAGCTTCACCAAATTCTAACCGCAACTGCTCACGAACTTTTTCCCACTGAGGGATAGTTTCGGTAGTATGATCTATGTCTTTTGATTCTGTTAATGCCAGCGCTGTCAAAAAAATACCCTAACTCTAAAATGAATTGATTATCAAGGAAACTGCTAAAAAGAGGAGAACACTTCCCTCAATGATATACCAACCTATTTTTACCTGATCTGACGCCTAAAACCAATGAGAAAATGGCCTCTTTTAAAACATAATGAAAAACTCCCGAATTATGGGCGGTATATCTAGCTGACCATGGCATTGCGAGGACCTCTTACTCGGGAAACTTTCATAATAATCTAGAAATTACACCAAAAGCTCTAATAGTATTCATAATATTTCAAGAAAAAATTTATAAAATTTTACTTATTATTCAGTCTCTTTTGCACAAATCTATAAAAAATTGAAAAAAATTATCTATTTTTTGAGTGAAATCTGTTCACACTGCAGGTAAAGTCGGTGGAGAATGAAGCCTATGAAAAGGAATTTCCAGGAATGCGATTCTGTTTATTAAAGCATGGATTATTAGTTGCAACCCTAATAGAGTTAGGTATTTTAAGCAGCGGGCCTATTGTGGCCAACACAATCCCTGAAGCAACTCCGCTTTCCGCCTCTCAGAATGAAGTAAATCAGAGTCCTTCTGCTGACTTAACATCATCAGCTTCGCAGGAATTCTCGTCAGATGAAGGACCTAATGATCCTTTAGAACCCCTCAATAGATTTGTGTTCTCGATAAACGAAATTCTTGATTTCGCACTTTTAAGGCCTGTTGCAGAAATTTATCGAGCTGTTACTCCCGACCCCCTAAAACGAGGTGTATCAAATGTTTTGGATAATCTATTTGCACCTGTCAGTTTCTTAAACCATATTTTTCAAGGCGAGCCAGAACGGGCTACCGTAACCCTTTTCCGTTTCTTGCTAAACTCTAGCATTGGCTTTTTAGGGATTTCAGACTTTGCGTCTGATAGGGGCTATCCTCGCTATGACACGGACTTTAATCAGACATTAATAACGTGGGGTATTGATACAGGTCCCTATTTGGTTTTACCATTATTAGGATCTTCCTCATTCCGGGGTACGGCTGGGTTTGTGGCAGACTATTATGCAGATCCTCTTAATATATATCTTAATAATCACCATCATTGGAAATATCATTATTGGTTGACCGTTCGTTATGGATTCGATATGCTGAGGAATCGCGAGAAAGTCATTGAAACAATAGATAATTTAAGAAGTGGCTCTTTCGACTTTTATATTACAATGCGGAGTATTTACTTCCAACGTCAGGCCTATTTGGCTGAAAAACTAAAATCTGCAAAATCTCCAGAGGTAGCTAAGGAGGAACAAACAAGGGTGACTTCATAACCGTTTGTTAATCTCTTTCTTGTAGGCTTTACATTAAGGATTATTGCAATCAAGAACGAGGATATTATGATTAAGAATTTTTTTTATTCCCTAGTCGCTATTTTGTTTTTCTCGCAACTTAGCTCTCAATCAATTTTGGCAGACACCCCTGACGGAGCCAAGGCTTTTATAGAAGATTTAGGTCGACGAGCCATTAACTCTCTGACGAAGCCAGACGTATCACAAGAGCAGTTAGAATCCAATTTTGAAAAACTTTTGAATGAAGGATTTGATGTTCCTGGTATTGCAAGATTTGTTATGGGGCGGTATTGGGTTCAAATGAATGATGAACAAAAAGAGAGATTTGTTCCCCTATTTAAAGCTCGTCTTAAAAAGTCTTATGCAAATCGTTTCCAAGCCTATCGTGGTGTTGTTTTCGTTGTCAAAGATGCGCGCCAAGAAAAAGATCACGTTATTGTATCCAGTACCATTCAGAAACCTGGCGAAGCTTTGACACCGGTTGAGTGGCGTGTGGCAGGCGGAAAAATTCATGATGTAAAAGTTGAAGGCGTAAGTATGAGTATCACCATTCGAGATGAATATAATGCTCTTGTTCAATCCAACAACCGGAATATTGAAAAATTCATGAGCATGATTGCTGGATCTGTACAATAATTTTTTTCAGAAATTTTAAGAGATAATCAAAAAACTGATATATCCCCCCTGTAAACGGGGATATATATAGCCCTTTTTTATTGTAAGGGGCGGCATATTCTCCCCTCTTAAAAATACCTTCTAGAAATTTACTTCAAGACACGCCAATATAAGGAACGGAACAACAAAACATAGGGCAACTTTCTTCAAGGCAAGACTTTAAAGAGGCTGCTAAAATATCGGGTTTGATTCGTTTATTATGGAAAATGTATTTTCACCAGGAATTTTAACTTCTCTACCCGGTCGGTACGCAAAAGCTCTTTTCGACTTGGCAAAAGAGAAGAAGCAAACGGGGGGTGTAGGATCTAGCTTAACCTCTTTGGTTCATCTTATCCAATCCTCTCTCGTTTTAAAGCAGGCTCTAAGTAACCCAACAATCAGCTGCAAAGACCAAACGGCTGCGCTTGTCGAAATATGTGTACATCTCAAAACACCTAAAATATTTCAGTCTTTTATTGCGCAATTGATGAAAGCGCAACGCATAGCTTATCTGACAAGGATTGATAAAATCTATCAAAACTTAATGTTATACGAGAAAGGGCAAGAAAACATTGAAGTCATCTCTGCCCATCCCTTGACAACGGCTCAGGTACACTTGTTACAAGACAAGTTAAAACAGGTCTTTCCTAGAACACTGAAACTTACTTTGGTTAATGATTCAAGTGTATTGGGAGGAATAATGGTTCGAATTGGGTCTCGTGTTATTGATGCCACTCTGATTACACAACTCAATAAACTTGCCACGGTGATGAAAGGAAATACCTAATGGAACTAAGAGCTGCGGAAGTTTCCGCCATTTTAAAAGAACAAATTAAAGATTTTGATCCTAAAGCGGACATTGCGGAAAGCGGCATTGTTGTTTCTGTTGGAGACGGCATTGCCCGTATTTATGGATTAGAGAATATCCAATCAGGTGAGTTGGTCCTCTTTCCCAATGATATTAAGGGTATGGCCCTTAATTTAGGAACGGATAATGTGGGTGTTGTTATCTTTGGAAACGATAGAGATATTCGAGAGGGTGATCGGGTCAAAAGAACTCAAAAAATTGTAGACGTTCCTGTCGGGAAAGGGCTTTTGGGGCGTGTTGTAGATGGTTTGGGAAATCCCATTGATGGCAAAGGGCCTTTGAAAAATGTGACCCTATCTCAAGTGGAAGTAAAAGCGCCGGGAATTATTGCCCGTCAACCTGTGTCAGAGCCTATGCAGACCGGTATTAAAGCTATTGATAGTTTGGTTCCCATTGGACGGGGTCAAAGAGAATTAATCATTGGGGATCGGCAAACAGGTAAAACGGCGATCGTTTTGGATGCCATAATTAATCAAAAAGGCATAAATAAAGGTAAAAATGAGTCGCAAAAGCTTTATTGTATTTATGTGGCTATTGGCCAGAAGCGTTCCTCTGTGGCTCGAATTGTGAAGACCTTAGAAGAAAATGGAGCCTTAGAATATTCTATTGTGGTTGCGGCCACAGCTTCAGATCCAGCACCTATGCAATACCTTGCTCCTTATACTGGGTGTACGATGGGGGAATATTTTCGAGATAATGGGATGCATGCGCTGATTATTTATGATGATTTATCTAAACATGCGGTTGCCTATCGACAAATGTCATTATTATTGCGTCGTCCCCCAGGTCGAGAAGCGTATCCCGGAGATGTCTTTTATCTTCACTCTCGGTTGCTTGAACGGGCTGCCAAAATGGATACACCTTTTGGTAGTGGATCTTTGACGGCCTTACCTATTGTAGAAACTCAAGCGGGTGATGTTTCTGCGTATATTCCAACCAATATTATTTCGATTACCGATGGCCAAATTTTTTTGGAGACGGAATTGTTTTATAAAGGAATACGTCCGGCAATTAATGTTGGTTTATCCGTCAGTCGTGTTGGATCTGCCGCTCAGAAAAAAGCGATGAGACAAGTTGCAGGACGCATTAAACTTGAGCTGGCTCAATATCGTGAAATGGCGGCATTTTCTCAATTCTCATCAGATTTAGATGCTTCAACACAAAAATTATTGAATCGGGGGGAGCGATTGACCGAGCTCCTTAAACAAAAACAATACAGCCCTTTGAGCATGGAGGAACAAGTTGTTTCTCTTTTTGCGGGCGTGAAGGGATTTCTTGATTCAATCCCCATTAAAGATATTCAAAAATTTGAGGAAGAATACCTTGAAGTATTGCAAATGAACCAACCTGAAATTTTTGAAGACATAAGAGCAACTGGTGCTTTAAGCGAAGAGACAGAAAAAAAGTTAGCAAAATTTCTAACAACATTTTGTTCTTCCTACACATCTCGTTAAGAGTAAAGAAGAGGATTTTATGTCGAGCCTTAAGACACTACGCACTCGTATCCGCAGTGTGAAATCAACACAAAAGATAACCTCTGCCATGAAGATGGTAGCGGCGGCACGCTTGCGTCGTTCCCAGGAAAGAGTTGAGCTAGTCCGTCCCTATGATCGAGCTATGTATGAAATGGTAAGTCACTTATTAACACAAAATAGAAATGATCTAGCTAAAGAGCCTATTCTTTTGACAGGGCATCATAATTTGCCCATTCATCTCCTGATTGTTGTGACGACAGATCGGGGTTTATGTGGAGGATTTAATGCTGCTGTGATTCGGGAAGCAAAAGCAGTTATTAGCAAACTAAAAGCGGAAGAAAAGCAGGTAAAAATTTTTTGTTTGGGGCGAAAGGGACGAGATCTCTTGCGTCAGGAATTTGGAGACTTAATTATTGAAACGGTGCAGCATGGTCATAAAAATGCGGAAGGGAAAAAGACAGAGAACTTTACAGATGCCTTAGAATTTTCCACGAAACTTCAAGATATGCTGAAGGATCGACAGTTTGGTGAGGCCTCCATTCTGTTTACAATTTTTCACTCTGCGCTTCATCAATCTATTGCCCATCACTTTTTAGTACCTTTTCGCACAAGCACGGAAACCTCAGCGATATCTGCACCTGAATTTAAGTCTTCTTTGAATTCTCTTTATGAGTATGAACCGAATGTAGATTCTTTATTGGATTTTTTGCTGCCGCGATATTTGGCTGTAGAGATTTATCGGGTTTTATTGGAAAATGAGGCAAGCGAACAGGGGGCAAGAATGACCGCCATGGATAATGCAACGCGAAATGCGCAAGATATGATTCAAAAGCTTGCTCGAACCTATCACCAGACGCGTCAAGCTTATATTACTAAAGAGCTAATTGAAATTATCTCAGCGGCAGAGGCTATGTAAGGGTAAAAATAATGAGGTCCAAGTGGGTAAGGCCTAGAAAATTAGATTATTAAGAAGGAATGAGGATATGCCAAAACAAAAGCTAAAAGCGATTGACGGTGGTTTGAACGTCGGCAAAATTACCCAAATCATGGGCGCAGTCATCGACGTACATTTTCCAGAGAAAATTCCTTCGATTTTAAATGCTCTTCACATCCACCATGATGGTAAAATTCTTGTGCTAGAAGTTGCTCAACATCTTGGGGAAAATCTTGTGCGAACGATTGCTATGGATGCAACGGATGGCTTAACGCGTGGTCAAGAGGTTATGGACGTGGGTGAACCTATTATGATTCCTGTTGGTCCTGCGACCTTGGGAAGAATTATGAACGTCGTTGGAGAACCCATTGATAATCGAGGACCTATAAAGGGTTTGAAAACTTTACCTATTCATCGAGAAGCACCTAAGTTTATTGATCAATCGACAGAAACAGAAGTTTTGGTCACAGGAATTAAAGTCATTGATTTGCTCACCCCCTATTCCCGGGGAGGAAAGATAGGCTTATTTGGGGGAGCGGGTGTGGGAAAAACGGTTTTGATTATGGAATTAATCAATAACGTTGCAAAAGCGCATGGTGGTTATTCAGTCTTTGCGGGCGTTGGCGAAAGAACACGTGAAGGAAACGATCTTTATCGCGAAATGATAGAATCCGGTGTCATAAACTTGGAAGGGGAGGGTTCAAAAGCTGCCCTGGTTTATGGGCAAATGAATGAGCCGCCGGGTGCGCGTGCGCGTGTGGCGCTCTCAGGTTTAACGGTTGCGGAATATTTTCGTGATGAGGAAGGAAAAGATGTTTTATTCTTCGTTGATAATATATTTCGCTTTACCCAAGCGGGTTCTGAAGTTTCCGCCTTGTTAGGCCGCATGCCCTCAGCAGTGGGATATCAACCCACGCTCGCTACGGAAATGGGCGCATTGCAAGAACGAATTACAACGACAACACATGGATCAATTACCAGTGTACAGGCTATCTATGTTCCCGCAGACGACTTGACCGATCCAGCACCCGCAACCTCATTCGCACATTTGGATGCTACAACCGTTTTGAGTCGTCAAATTGCTGAGTTGGGCATTTATCCGGCTGTGGATCCCTTAGATTCGACATCACGTATTTTAGATCCTCATACTGTGGGCGATGAGCACTATGAAGTGGCTCGAGAAGTGCAACGTGTTTTACAATCATATAAATCTCTTCAAGATATTATTGCTATTTTGGGAATGGATGAACTGTCAGAAGAGGATAAAGTTACGGTTGCCAGGGCACGTAAAATTCAACGCTTTTTGTCTCAGCCGTTTTTCGTGGCGGAAGTGTTTACAGGGATGGCCGGTGCGTTTGTTCCTTTAAAAGATACCATTGCAGGTTTTAAAGGAATTGTTGATGGGGAATATGATCACTTACCCGAAGCTGCTTTTTATATGGTAGGAACCATTGAAGAAGCCGTTAAAAAGGGGAAAAAAATGGAAAAAGAGAGTGCTTAGATTATGCAATTATCTTTAATTTCTCCTGATGGAATTATTTACTCGGGTGACGTGGAAATGATTGTGGTTCCCGGCGCTAAAGGAGATTTTGGAGTTTTGCATCGGCATGCTCCTTTTATGACAATGCTGCGCCCTGGTCCGATAACGCTGTATCAAGATGGTCAAAAAGCTCAGGTTTTTAATATTTCCGGGGGGTTTTGTGAAGTGACCCCTGAGAACTGTGTGATCCTGATCGATTCGGTTCAGTAACGTGGAAGATAAAACTTTATTTGTTGTTATTCTTCGGTATCTTGTCCCTATTGAGACCATTCTTGCGCAAAGGGGGGAGCACTTAGATTTTCTTGATAAATATTATAAAGAAGGAATTTTTCAGGCTTCTGGCCCCCAAATTCCTCGATATGGAGGAGTGATTTTAGCCTCGGCACCAAATCGAGATGACCTCACTAAAATCTTAGAAGAAGATCCCTTTTACAAATATAAGTCGGCAGAGTACCAAGTCATTGAATTTGCGATCAATAAACAGTCTGATGCTTTTGCTCAATTTCTGAAAAATATCCTAAAATAGCGTTAGAATTTATAAATCAACGAAACCGTAAATTGATGAATTCTCGGCAAAATTTTACCCGTAAAGACTGTATTGGGAACATCAGTTTCTTGAGAAATATTCTTGGATTGAAAGTTGTTATAGATTCTGTAGGTATAATCAACTCTTGTTGCAAGAGAGTCCGTTAGCTTGAATTGCATGCCGACACCAGGCGCATAGCCAAAGAGCCATTTGTTTTCTTGGCCACTGGTACCCGGTGACTTTGAATTGACATACTTAATTCTAAATTGACTGACAAAAAAATCAAACTTTAAAAAGACATCTATAGTTTTTGTGAGATCTTTTCCAAAAAGAAAGCTCATACCATTAGAATATTTTTGACTGACCTCAAAATCAGCAATTCCGAAGGGTAAATTAACACCAATATTGGGATCATAGAATGAATTGCCTTTTCTTTTGATATGATATTGGTGGAGAGTGGTAAACAATTCACTTGAAAAGAAAAAGTTGGGTTGTTGATTGCGTGTACCCAAAATGAGAGATTCATTCCAGCCTGTTGTATCCATATTTAATATCAGGCTATTCTCTCCAATATTATTTTTTAGATATGCTTTAAATGTATTTTGCGATTTCGAAAGACCAAAACCGATTCCCACGTAAGGATTCCAGGAGGCTTGACTATAAGTTGATAAAGCAAAAAATGTAAATAATAACTTCAAATTTATTTTCATAAAAGTTCTTCATTTCGTTTAATGTGGACAAAATTATATTTTTTCTATTATTTTGCATCATTTTAAGATGCAAAGAATCGGTCAATTTAGTTTAGAAAATGTATATATTATTATGAAGCCTCAAGATTGAGACCTTTTTAAACAAGCAATATCATGAAGGGGGTAAAAGTTACAACCGATGAGTTGGGTGGCCAAGACAAAAATTGTGGTTATGATTTATCTCTTTTATTAAATGTAGCGAATAACATAAGCTAAAGAAATGGATTTTGGCCTATGTAAAAATTTTTATATGCGTCTTTTAGCCGCACAACTTTGTGGGTAGTGCTGATTTGCGGATAAAGTAATTTGCAGTTTTATTCTAAGAAGTTATGTATAATTTTTTACCTGCAAGAAATAACCTAGATGTGATACAAATTTTTTAGTCCCACACGTGGGTAAATTTCAAAATATAATCTTTGTAAAATCTTTAATAAATTCCTATGAAATTATTGGGTTTTTAAAAGACGTATATAAACAAAAATTTTAAATTCCAAGCTTAAAAAAATACATTAATGGAAAGTTTTGCCATGTTTTATAAAGCCTCGCTCTCTCTTATTTTTCTCTTTACTGTTTCAGGCAAATATTGTTCGGCAACAACTCTGGAAATGATAGAAGCCCTTGCTAAGGCCAAGGGTGTTGAGTTTACTCCTAAAAAAACAGCTAGAATAAGAATACAACAAGGGGGCTTAGGAGTTATAAATGAAATTTTAGTTGAGCAAGCTCAACAGAAAGAAAAACTAAGAGAAGAAGGAATTGCTCGAAAATTAGCTTTTGTACAAGAAGAGGAAGCAAATAAACGGGCTGTAGAGAGAGCCAAAGCCGAATTAGAAATAGATCAACTTAAACAACATGAAGTAATAAAGCGAGATCAAGAAAGACAGGCTCATCAAAAACTAGTTGAAGATTTGGAGCGAACCTGGACAGAAAAGCTTCAGGCACAAAAATTTTTAATGGAGCAGGCCATCTCCGATGCAAAATCGCTTTCTGGGGAAAATGGAGAAGCCGCTAGAGAAATAGTTGTTGAGGAGGGTGTCGCAGAACTTCAAGCCAGATTACAAGAAATGGAGCAGGAAAAAAATGACCTATTGAATGCTCTGGGAACATTAAAAGGGGGCCAAGTCCTTTTACCCACAAAGGGAACAGAATTCATTGTATATGGAGCGCCATACTTTCATACGCATAATCTCAAAGAACCCAATATATCCCTAGATGAAACTTTGAATCAAAAACTTAATTCTATTAAAGAGTGTGTTCAGACACTCTTAGATGAAATGGAGAAAAATGCAAAGCTCAAAGCTGTTCAACGGATGCTGACAAAACGACAACTGGAGAGATTGAAGGCAGGGGCTGAAGAATTTGATGCTGGCAATTTTTTAAGAACATTTAATGAAGTTAAAGGCCAGTTACCTACAATGACAGATAGCCCGGCATTTCAAACAATTGAGGTCGCCACAAAATGGATCGAAAAAAACCGCAAAGCCTTATCTAAAGTTGGAGAACACAGACTTTATGTTCAACGTCAGCACGAGGCCGCTCAACTTGTCCAAGATAAAATGCAAGAATTCGAGGAATTCTATGAAGATTATTTGGATAGAGTGGTTGCAGATATGTGTAAATGGCTTTCTCCAACGGCAACTGATGGGGAAGCTATAAAAGATTTAAAACGTGAGTTTAAATTAAAAATTCAGAAAGATAGCATACCGGAGCTGAAAAAATATCTCAGTGGATCAATTCCTATCTTTGGAACTACGGATTCTTTTTTGATGCAGATGTTTGTCAAATGTGGGCAAGGAAAAGAGTTTGGGAATTTTAAAGAAGTGCTTCTGGCTTATTCTGCACTCTTTAATGAATATGGCGAAATGAGTAAACTTGTTGAAGAATTATTAAATTATCAATTTTTCCAAAAACGCTACCAATCCTTGCGTAAAACTCTTGCAACTTTAGATTTAAGCCAAATTGCAGATAAAGCGATTCGAGAAATTTTAATAGTAATGAGAGACGAAGATGTGTTGGTTTACTCAGAGACAAAAACATCAATTTTTGCCGCTGCGATTCCAGGGGCTCTAAAAGAATACATTGGCAAATTCGCTATTGCTCCGGGTGAAAATTTAATAGTCAGTACCGTTGAAAAAATATTGATTGCTTATTTGCAGATTGATGCTTTTTCAAATAGTTTGAGAGCTGCAAATCCTAAGGTTATTGATTTCCATATCAAAGAGAAAAAATAATTTCTCAGCATCTCTTGGGTTGACGGCAGGTAATCGCTAATGTCACTCTTTATAGAAACAAGAGTGTGCTCACTTTGCCTACAGTAATGCGAGAAATATTTATGAATTTACAAGCCATTAGTTCTTTACTTCCTTATTTCACTTTAGGTTTGTTTATCGTGGGTTTGTTTTTGACACGATCTCGCATCATCCTCGCTCCCCTCTTTGCGGCGCAACTTGTCTTTGCCTTTATCCAAGGAGTTATTAATCCCTTAGGACTTTTCGCTATCGTTGCGTTTTGGGGATTATGCACTCTTCATTGGCGGCATTTGTCTACCAAAGAGTGGTACAATCTGATACGCATATTCGCTTTAAGTCTTGTTGCCATTGCCTTTGCCAGTCATATGGTTCCTGGATTTCATAATTTACGCTTTTTCACGGGAATTTTAATTTCGCCATCTGCTGCGCCTTTCACAATGTATTTAAATTTTGACAAAACCATTGCTGCGGTTGTGTTGGTAATGGCTAGTGGTCTATTTGTCCGGCAGGCAAATCCGTTTGGCATGAAAACCTTACGCAATACGGTCCTCATTTCTGCCTTATGCATTGCTGTCCTTATCCCGCTAACTATTTTGAGTGGGTATGTGCAGTTTGATCCAAAGTTTCCAGAAGTTTTTTGGTTCTGGGCCTTTAATAATCTTTATTTTGTGTGTTTTGCGGAAGAAGTTATTTTTCGAGGTATGATCCAAAGTCATCTGATGACTTTGGCCCATCGTTGGAAACTATCTCCTTTTATACCTATTGTTATTTCCGCAATTCTTTTTGCCGTGGCCTTACCCGGTCATCGACAAGGGGGGGTAGATTTCATGGCATTTACTGTCGTAGCTGGCTTATTTTATGGGTACGCCTATCATCGCACGCGGCGTTTAGAATCCGCTATCTTGGTGCATTTCATAGTGAACGTAACTCATTTTCTGTTTTTTACATACCCTATGTTGGCGCGATAAAATAACGAACTATAAATTTTAAAAATTCTTAATTTTCATTCCCTTCGCCATTAATTTATGTCATTTAGATATTTTAGATACGGTCATAGGAGTCACTAAAAATGATCACACAAGCCATGGTATTAGCTGCAGGTGAAGGGCGTCGATTACGCCCCCTAACGGAACATATCCCAAAACCCCTGATTCCGGTTGGAGGAAAAGCAATGTTAGATCATGCGTTGGATCAATTGTCCGCAATTGGTGTGACACGTTGTGTGGTCAATACTCATTATTTGGCGGATCAAATTCATACCCATCTTGGGGGAAGAGGATCACCGGAAATTACAATCTCTCATGAACCTGAACTTTTAGATACAGGGGGGGGTATTGCAAAAGCATTGGCGCATTTTCAAGGAGAGCCCTTTTATGTTTTGAATGCAGACATTTGGTGGGTTGATGGTCATCAGTCGTGCTTAAAACAGCTTGCCAAAGTATGGGATTCAGAAAAAATGGATGCGTTGTTGCTTTTGGTTCCTCTTGACAATGCCATTGGGTTTGAGGGCGTGGGAGATTATTTCTTGAAGTCAGATGGGCGTGTCCAATATCGAGGAGAAAAGCTCGTAGCACCTTATATATTTTCTGGGATTCGTATCCTTCATCCTCACCTTCTAGAGAATGAAAAAATTCACCCTTTTTCGATTATGCCCTTTTTTCACAAAGCCGAAAGAGAGGGACGTCTTTATGGTGCAGTATTTGACGGGGATTGGGGAGATATGGGGACACTGGAAAGTTTAAAGGAAATTCAAGAGGTTGTTGGATGATCTCTTCTCCCGAACGTCCGCTGAAAGGCCTCTGTGCAGTTCCTCTTGGCGTTCCTTTTTTACCAACTTTAGTTGAGAAACTGATAGGTGAAACAGCCTCTGACCCCTTAAGTTTAGGACGCTATTTAGTCATTCTTCCCACCCGCCGTGGGTGCTTAATGCTTCAAGAAGCTTTCCTGAAAGCAACGCGGAAGGGTTGTCGAATTCTCCCTCGAATTATGGCTCTGGCGGATATCGAGGAAGGAGCAGAGCTACCCGGATATAGCCCCCTTACTCTTTTGCCGTTGGCAATGCCTTCCTCGCAGAGATTGGGCTTGATGAGTCAACTGGTGTTGGCCTTTGAACGGCAAAAAGAAGGAGGGCATCAAAACCCAGCGGGGGCCGTACGTTTGGCTCAGGAACTCATGCATTTAGTAGACGAAGTTGAAACGACCGGTTTAAATTTGAGCGATCTAAAAACGTTGGTGGGTGCGGATTATGCTGTTCATTGGCAATTAACACTGGATTTTTTAAAAATCCTGACAGATTTATGGCCCCCCATTCTAGACCAGGCGGGTTACATAGAACCAGCAACGCGAAAACGTCTTATTTTAGAGCAAGTAGCGACTCATTGGAGTCCCCATTATCCTGTTATTTTAGCTGGGACAACGGCCACACGCCCTGCAACGGCACAATTGGCGAAAGCTATTCTGAATTTTAACAATGGTTGCGTTGTTTTAGCAGGTGTTGATCGCTCTCTTGTGTCAATAAATGAGGAGGCGTTACCTCTGACACACCCTCAATATACTCTTCATCAATTCATGACTTATTTGCAATCTCCTGTTATGTGGTTAGAGGGGGCTGCGCCAGTCTCTGCAAGATCAGTGGTCTTGTCTATGGCAATGTCCGCAAATCCGCAAGAAGAATGGCGCATTTCCCCAAAGATGGCTGAAGAGACATTATCTTCTCTACAAGGCATTGAGGCCCCTTCTGTTTTGGAAGAAGCTCGCCAAATTGCACTGATTATGCGCTATGAATTAGAACAACCAGAACAAGTAATTGCTCTGGTAACACCGGATGGAGAGTTAGCACGTCGGGTTCGAGCAGCGTTAGGGCGGTGGGGATTGCACGCAAATCTATCCAGTGGGCTACCCTTTACTCAATCAGTCGTCGGGCGTTTTTTGGCCTTAACGAGTCTACTGGCGCAGGACTTTGGTGCGGCGGATCTGTTGGCGCTTCTTAAACATCCTCTCTATGCGAAAGGGCGCGATCGAGTATCACATTTAATAGAAACTCGTCGTTTTGAGATGGCTTCGTTGCGAGGCACTCACCTATTAGAGATGGAAAAATTACCTTTTCCCGGGTATGAATTATGCATTCCGTTATTAGCTTTAAATGATGGTCAAACTCATTCTTTTGCCGATTTCTTAAAGGCACATAAAGCGATTGCTGAAGCTTTAGTGGGGGCAGAAGATTCAAAGTCGTCTTTTCTTTGGGCGGAAGAAGATGGTCAAGTTGCTTCAGACTTCTTTGAAGATTTACTCGAACATGCCCATTGCTACCCCTCACTTATGGGAAAGGATTATTCACTTTTTTTGCGCAATCTGATGGCCCAGGAAGTGGTTAGAGATCGTGAAGGGATTGGGTCGCGAATTTTGATTTTGGGGGCGTTGGAAGCGCGTTTATTACACGCTGACGTGGTAATTTTAGGGGGATTGAATGAAGGGTCCTGGCCTGGAGTTATTGAGGATGATCCCTGGCTTAGTCGTTCCATGAGAGAATCCTTCGGATTGCCTCCAACGGAACGTAAAGTAGGATTATCCGCCCATGATTTTTGTACAGGGATGACGGCACAAAAAGTGTATATGACTCGTTCTCTTAAGAGAGCGGGCGCTCCCACGCTCCCCAGTCGTTGGTGGCAACGTCTTTCTGCATTATTGGCTACAGGTGGGGGAGAGCTGAAATCAACTCAACCTTGGTTAACTTGGTCGACGCTTCTTGATCAACCCCAAGAGCACATTAAGTTTGCTCCTCCGGCACCTTGCCCCCCGCTTTCTGCTCGACCACGTCGCTTGTCTGTGACAGAAGTGGGAACGCTTCTTCAGGATCCCTATAGTATTTACGCAAAGAAGATTTTGAATATTAGACCCCTGGATCCTCTGGATGCAGATTTATCTTTGGCAGAACGGGGACAAGCCATTCATCAGGCTTTGGATGCTTTTGTGAGGTCGGGTGTAAATCCGGCTTCTTCAGAAGCTATTACAGTTCTTGAAACTATGGGAAGAGAAGCTTTTGGAAACCTACTTATGGATCCCAGAGCGATGGCATTTTGGTGGCCGCGGTTTCAACGAGTAAGTGTATGGTTTTTAAGTCAGATGGTCAAAGATCAATCGCATATTTACCAGATTAAAACAGAAGTTGAAGGAGCCATAGAAATTCCAACGGCCAGAGGTCCGATTGTGCTGACCTCAAAAGCTGATCGAATTGATATTATGACAACGAAGCAAGCCTGTATCATTGATTATAAGACGGGCAGTGTGCCCTCTAGAAATTTTGTGCTACGAGGTTTGGCTCCTCAATTGTCTCTTGAGGGCGTGATTTTGAAGGTTGGAGGTTTTTCAGATTTGCCGGCTCTTGAGGTTGAAAATTTATGTTATTGGCGTGTAACGGGGGGAACTCCTGTGGGGGAGATCATTTCGTTTGATGATGCATCGACATTAATATCTTCGGCTGAGCACGGGGTGCGGCGATTGTTTGAAATTTTCTTAAGTAAAGAAATACCATTTCATGCCTGCCCTGATCCTCTCCTCATTCCTGTCTATCACGATTATGCGCATCTAGAACGTATTAAAGAGTGGGGATAAAAATAATTTTGCGTTTTCCCGCAGGGTCTTGCTGGTCTTATAAAGCGCCAAAAGAATGAATTTACTGACTCAAATGTGAAATTCTAAATTCCAACAAATCAATGTTCTCAGAATATCCAGTTTTAAAATGGGCGCGATAAAAACATCGAGTTATATTTCCAACTCTTTCTGATTTTCTATACTCAATTTGTGCTATCCACGGTTTCTTTTTGCCCTGGATTCCAGACATAATAATTTCCTCTCGATACTCCGGGGTGATGAACCAAGGTATTCCGTTTATGGGAACAATAAGTCTGGTTTGTGTTTTATCAAATTTAGCATGACTTAAGTTATCTATAAAACCCTTTACAGTTTCAGGTGTTGAAAAAATTGGGGGAGTAATAGGATTCGCTTTCTCCAAATCCGTTTCAGATGCGAATAAAGGAGAAAGGACTAACAGTTGAGTTAGTAAAAATAATATAAATGTGAGTTTAGGGTTCAAAAAATTTGATAACATTTCCTATAAGACCATTTGAATTTATTATTGCTTATCATAAAGGAGTACCTTTGAAGACATATATTTCACAAACAACATTATTATTCATAATGATGGATTTTTTAAATATCAATAATAATAATTTTTTTGAATTCGTTATGGCCAATTTAATAACAAAAAACGACAAATATTTAAGGTTTAAGCGGTCAAGTTTAAATTATTATAAATTTTAAAAAATTCTTTTTAACACTTTATTAGGCTTTGTTTTGTTAAATTTAAGGCAGTCCCATTGCAACTCACAAGTCGGTATAGGAGTGAAAATATTCATCATGGATTTGCCGTCAATTTCCAAGAAAATCATTCCTATGTTTGCTGCCTCCTTATCGATGATTATTGGCGCCCTAGTGATATGGGGTTGGCACACGAATAATGTGACTTTAATCCAAGTTCAGCCCCAATTTGCTGGGATGCAATATAATAGCGCACTGTGCTTTATTGCAGCGGCTATAGGTATTATAGGGATTTGTAAAAATTGGCGCTTACTTCCCTTTTTAATGGGAATTTTTATCATGGGTGTAAGCTACCTTACCCTCATTGAATATGTTTTCCAAATAAACTTGGGTATCGACGAACTTTTTATGCACGTTGCTCCTGGCGCTCAAAATTCTATGCCAGGGCGCATGTCCCCGAATGGTGCGCTGATACTCAGTCTTATGGGCACCTCCATTTTTATTTTAAGCAATTATGTAAGGTCTAGGTTAGAGATAAGGAGTCTGCTCTTTATTCTGATGGTTCTGACTTTAATCCCCTTAGCAATGAGTTTTGTCGGAATATTTGGCTACATAGTGGATATGCCAGCAACTTATGGTTGGGGCAGTTATACGCGTATGGCAATTCATAATACGATTACAAATATTCTTCTTTGTATAGCTCTGATATCGATTATTTGCATCAAAGCTTCTGAAGCAAATTTTTCTTTTTTATCCTGGGTTCCTTTGCTCGTTTTTGTTGTCATTGAAGTTATAACACTATCGTTTTGGGAAGCATCTTTGGCATATATCGAAAAAAATAAACATCAACGGAACACCTTAGCAGCTCAGAGCGTAAAAAATGTTATAAGAGAAGAATTGGAATATAGGACGGAATCCTTGTCGCGGATGGCTAAGAGATGGGAATCTCGAAAGGGAGGCACTCCTTATCAGGAATGGTCTCAAGATGCTTTGAATTCTATTGCTGACCAACCGGGTTATGAAGCCATTGAGTGGGTAGACGCCGAGTATTTTGTTAAATGGATTGCGCCTTTACGCGGCAATGAGGCGGCTTTAGGCCTTAATCTTTTGGATGGTAAAAAACGATCACGTCATTTGGAAACTCTGCGTCAAGATGGGAAAACTATCATAACCCCTATGCTAACATTGACCTCTGGTGAAAATGGATTTTTGATTTATACCCCCGTAGGGCGCGGAGAAAATTTCCAAGGAATTATTGTTGGTGTTGTGAATGCCAAAGCATTTTTTGAAGAAGTGTTTCGAGAAGCGATTACCGACTATAATATTGCTATTTACTACCACAATGGAATCGTTTATCAACGCCATCCGGATCTTGGTTACCCGACTGATAATAATAGTATTACATATGAAGTCACGGATTATGAATGGTCAATTACCTCTTGGCCTGTTCCCGCCCTCGTAGCTAAACAACAATCCTGGCTTCCTTATGTGATTTTGATTATTGGATTTATTGTCGCAACAATGCTGGCCTTAATTGCCCATTTAGCACAAATAGCCCATCGAAATGCTCTGCAAGCAGCTGCTGAAATTAAGACGCGACGAAAAACCGAACAACAACTTATTCTGTATTCGAAAAAATTAAAAAAATTATCTCTCTTGGATTCTTTAACGGGAATTAATAATCGTCGCTCCCTTACAGCTATTCTCCAAACAGAAATGACTCAAATAAAAAAGGGACAGAAATACCTCTCTATTATATTGCTCGATATAGATTTTTTCAAAAAAATTAATGACACTTATGGCCATGTCACGGGAGACACAGTTCTCCAAAAAGTTGGAAGTATACTGAAGAAAAACACACGTTCTGTGGATACGGTCGCTCGATATGGAGGGGAAGAATTCTGTATTGTTTTGAATAATGCTACCGACCGCGAAGCTTATGAAGTTGCCGAAAAATTACGACACTTGCTTGCCCAACAAATATTTCATAGCGAAAAGCAGCATACGTTTCAGATAACCTGTAGTTTTGGGGTCTATCAAGTCCCCTCTAACACAAAGAAAATTACCCAAGTTTTTGAAATTGTGGACGGAGCCCTCTATACAGCTAAAAATTCAGGACGCAATTGTGTTGTATTGGTGTAAGGAAACTCTTCCCACAAATCTTTCTTGGCAGGCTCATTTTACTATTCTTTTCTCATTCGATCCGTTACTTTTATTTTCTAAAAAATATCTATCAAAATTCATAAAATAATAAGATTCCCTTCATTTTTAAGATAAAAAAGAATGTCCGTAATTTGTACTTATGTATGTACTTACGATTATTTTGCGGATAGGAGAAAGCGAGATTTTTAAAATAGATTAAGCGAGTTCAAGGTTCACTAACTTAAAATTATGAGAGAGGGTTAAGCATGATTTCTCAAAAAAAACTTTTTATTAATACATTAAGTACTCGCTTTAGATGGTTAACAATTAAAAGCTGCTTTCTGGGAAGCCTGACTGTTTTTGCCAGTTGGCAAGCCTCTCCTTGCAGAGGTTTCGATGAATTTAATCAAAGTGAAGATGCTTTTCGATACCAAAGTCATTATCATTTTCATCCTGAAAATGGCACACCCCAATTTTGGTCGCATAGGGAAAGGGTTAGAAATATTGGGCTAACAAGAGAGCCTGTGGAACGGTATCGCCCGAGAAGTATTTTATCCTTACCACAATCTTCTGAAGAAATTTTTACTAAGCATTTCGCAGAGACAAATTCGACAGTTTCTAACTCAAAAGCCATAATACTGGGGACAAATGATTGGAGACAATCCGTTGAACATCAAGGTGATCTCGGAACTTGTGCAAGTTTTGCAACGGTAGAAGGTTTGAAATTTGTTCATAAAAACACTTCTCTTTCTCACCCTTATCTTATTGTAAAAGCAGAAAAACGCGATGATTGTATAAATAACGGTATTTCACTTGGTCATACGATGGATACAGCTCTTGATATTGGTGTCGTTGATGGAAATTTGTGGCCCTACAAACCTTACGCTGCTTCAGTAAAAGCCACAAATAGTGAGATTAGAGATCCAGATCATTGGAATATTTGTTTAAATCCCCCTTTTACGAAACTTGTCGAAAAAAACTTTGTTAAATATGCTTTTGAGGATGTAAAAAGCCTCTTTTTATCGGAACAAAGACGTTGCAAAATTGGTGAACGTTGCGAATTTTCCAAAAGCTTGACCATCTGTCAAGCGCTTACAGAAAACAAATGTCCTGTTATTATTTCAGTTCCAGTTGATGTGGGGGGTTGGCCAATATCAGGTGTGATTGAAACGCTCAATAGAGCAAACGGTTTTCATGCGATTACGATCTACGGATATGACCCCAAAACCGAATTTTTTTATTTTAAGAATACGTGGGGGCAAAATTGGGGCGAGCAGGGTCATGGTCGTATGAGTTTTTCTTATGTCGATAAGCATGCTAGTGAGGCATGGGTTGGCATAGGGGGAAGATTATTAGCATTTACGCAGTAAAGGCTTAGATAAACGTTAATTCTTAAAGAGTTTCAAATATATTATGGGAGAACAGTGAATGAAAGTATTTTTAAGTAGAGTTTTTGGTATTCCGTTTTTTACCGCTTTTGTCTTTTTTAGCTTGCCAACACAGGCTATTCAGTTCGGATTTGTATATGATTATCGTCTGGATGAGCCTTCTAAAAGAATTTTGGGAGATGCCGCTGGTAAATTAAGCCGTGCCATTATTACGGAATATCCAAAACACCCAAGAGACCAAAAATTTGATGTTGTAATAACCGTCAAGCTACAAAGCATTGATGGTGAGGGTGGAACCTTAGCCCAAGCTGGTCCCACCAAATTTGTGACATATAATCATGATGGAGGACAATACGTTACCGCTGGAACACTAGAAATTGACTTAGCAGATTTAAGAAGTCCTGGCCTTCTCAATATTGTTACGCATGAAATCTGTCATATTCTTGGTTTTGGGACTTTGTGGGAAGAATATAAACTCGTTAACACTAATGCTGCTGGTGAACAGTATTTTATAGGGACTCACGCAGCTCAAGCTTATACAAACTTAAGGGGTCGTCAAGGTTTAAGGGATAATCGGCTATGGAGTGTGCCGTTGGAAAGTGGAGGGGGTCCCGGCACCATCGGCGCTCACTGGTCTGAAACGGAATTTTATAATGAGCTTATGACAGGCTATTATAACGAGAATATCACTAATCCCTTGAGTTCCGTTACATTGGCTTCCTTCGTTGACTTGGGTCATAAGGTTAACTATACCAGTGCTGATCATTATCAATTACCAAGGACTATTAATTCGGGTGCGTTCATAGGTGCTCAATTGGGGCAATATAATTATAACAGAAGGCCCTATCATAACTGTACGCATCATTTACATTATACGCCCTATAATTGTGGTGCCACATGCGCAGTTCAATAAAAAATTGTTCGTATCATTTTGAAAAAAGTGCGGCAAAATCATAAATAAACAGTATTTAGCAAATTTAGAGCTGCCCTATCCGAAATGGACTTGGCGGCTCTTTGTTGTTTCGGCCCTCTACAGGACAAATAAATTGGAAATATTTATTTTGATATGAGGTAATTTGGAGTAGTCTATAACAGAATCTTATCCGGCTAAATTAAGTAAATTATAAGGAGTTACGCCCCCTTGAGTACAGCTCAATTCTTGGCAGCAGATCCAAAAGTGAGTGCGTGGGTGGTCGCATCTGCGGGTACGGGCAAGACAAAGGTTTTGACAGATCGCATATTAAATTTACTTCTTCAAGGATTTGCTCCTGAGCGTATTTTATGCTTAACATTCACAAAAGCTGCAGCCTCAGAAATGGCTAATCGTTTAATGAAACGATTAGCGCACTGGGCGACATTACCGGAGCTTGAGCTGAAGCGAGACCTTCAGGAAATCTCAAGTGAGACAATCATATCTCTTCAACTTATTTCGCGAGCGCGACAATTATTTACCCTTGTATTAGATGCGCCAGGTGGCATGAAAATTCAAACCATTCATGGTTTCTGTCAATCAGTTTTGTCTCGTTTTCCTATTGAAGCAGGAATTCCTCCCCATTTCCGCGTTTTGGATGATTTGTTAGCGGAAGAATTGTGGCTGGAAGCCCAGCGTCGCGTATTTGCGAAGCCCTCATCTTTAGCTGATGCAGCGCTTTCCACGTTAAATCCCTATATGGCGGATCAGAGATTCAGTTCAATCTTAAACGATTTTTACTATGATCGATCGCGCATTGAAGTGCTTCTCAAAAGATATGATAATTTGTGGGATTATGCGACTGAACTATTGGCCTTTTTAGAAGTTGATAAGCGACTTGAAAATCCCGAAGAGCTTTTACAGCCTGATTTAATATCGAGACTAAAAACTCAATTTGAGCCCTTCGAGACTGATTTCGAGGCTTATATAAAAACATATTTGACACAAAAAAATGAAATACGCAAAAAACTGAAACCGGAACAAATGCCTCAGGCGGAACGTGTATATCAATTTGTGCGCTCCTTATCCGCTTTGGAAGTTGTCCAACGCACAATTGCGACTTTAGCGCTTTTTCAAGAGATTATTCAAGATTACCAACATCAGAAATCCCGTCGCAGCGTATTAGATTATGATGATCTAATTCAAAAGACCCAGAACTTATTAAATCAGCCGGGTATTGCGGCATGGGTATTATATAAATTAGATGGAGGTATTGATCACTTATTAGTTGATGAAGCCCAAGATACAAATGCAGATCAATGGGATATTATTCTCAGTTTAACTTCAGAATTCTTTACACAAAATAAATCTCGTCGAACAATTTTTGCGGTGGGGGATCCCAAGCAATCGATTTACAGTTTTCAAGGGGCAAACCCGGAAGATTTTCTAAAAATAAAAGATCATTTTTCTCAGTTGTCACAAAAAGGGGGCCAGAATTGGCGAGACGTTCGATTGGATTTATCTTACCGGTCAACGGCAACTATTTTGAATATTGTTGATGAAGTTTTTGCCAATGATCAAAACAAAAAAGGTATCTGCTTTGATAGTTCAGATATAATTCATCATGCTCATCGAGAACCATCGATCGCGCATCTTCCGAGTTTAGTGGAATTATGGCCTCTGATTGAGCCGGAAGAAGATGATGGAGAATTGGGTGAGTTGGAATGGCACTTGCCTTTAGAACGTGTAGATCGTGCGAGCCCACAATCTCGTCTGGCGCACTATTTAGCGGAGCAAGTTGAGAGCTGGATTCATGCTAAAGGTCTCTTGCCCTCAACGCATCAGCCCATACAACCTCGGGATATTCTTATTCTGGTTCGTAAGCGCAGTATCTTGGGGCAAGAAATCATACGTGCTCTTAAGAAGCGGAATATTCCTGTTGCAGGTGCAGATCGACTAATATTGTCAGATCATATTGCCGTCATGGATCTCTTGGCTTTGGGTCAATTTTCCGTTCTTCCAGAAGATGACCTCAGTTTGGCCAGTATTTTGCGCAGCCCCTTAATCGGAATGAGTGAGGATGACTTGTTCAGTCTTGCCCACGGACGTCCGGGGACACTTTGGGCGTCATTGTCAAAAAATGCTCAAGAGAAACTTTCATTTCAAGAAGCATATATTTGGTTAAAAGCATGCTTAAGGGAAGTAGATCTGTGTCCAGTATATGAATTTTATAGTTGGGTATTAACGCAGCAAGAAGGGCGCTGTCGATTTTTAAGTCGTTTAGGGCATGAAGTAGAGGATGCTTTAGAAGAATTTTTGAGCCTTTGCCTAAATTATGATCAGGAGCATGCAGGATCTCTCCAAGGATTTATTCACTTTATGACTCATCAGACCCAAGAGATTAAGCGGGATACATCTGACACGATTCATAACCAGGTTCGGTTGATGACGGTACACGGGTCTAAAGGACTTCAGGCACCCATTGTCATTTTACCCGAAGCTGCCGAATCTGGAAAAGAGCGCGCGGATTCTCTTTTATGGACAGATAAACTTGTGATGTTACGACCAACTCAAGTTCAAGATACCGCCGATACTAAGTATTTTAAAGATAAGGAATGGCAAGCGACCACTGAAGAGCGACGTCGATTATTGTATGTAGCGTTGACGCGGGCTCAAGATCGTCTTTATGTTGGGGGATGGAAATCAGCGAGAGAGTTAGCCAAGGACTGTTGGTACCAAGTTATAAAAGATGCATTATACATAAAGTCTGAAAGCAATGTATATTCCCATGATCAACAGATTCTCCCCCCAGACATAAACACATTTAACTCCTCTGAAGCTTTTGTTGAAGATGTATTGACCTTACCAGAATGGGCTCTTACCTCTCCCCTTGAGATGCCTAAAACTCTGAACGATTCTCAATGGGAAAAGAGTTATTCCTTAAAAGCAATTGAGCGTGGCATCCTTATTCATAGGTTATTTGAATATTTGCCTGAATTGGAAACGCATCTTCGGTATGGGAAAGCTTGTCAGATAATCGAGAAGGAAGGCCTCCTTATCTCTGATTGGCAAAGCGATATTGAGACAACTTTAAAAATTTTAAATGATCCCAATCTTGCGGACATATTTGGGCCTCATTCTTTGGCTGAGGTACCTGTAAGTGGTGTTGTCGATGGCATACCTTTTCAAGGACGTATTGATCGCCTCCATGTAACGGAGGAGACACTTACAATTATTGATTATAAATCCGATCAAAATCCTGCGGGTTCTGCAGAGGATATTCCAGACACCTATAAAAGGCAACTTGAGGGATATGCAGCCGCACTGAAATCAATATACCCTAAACATCGAATTCGCAAAATTATCCTTTGGACAACGGGTCCAAAGGTTCAAATCTTGTGATGTTCACTTCAAATTTTTAAGTCTTAGACTCTGAGAGTTCATTTTCAGATAGAGCATCCTCACGCTCTTCCTTCCTGGCTTCAAAAACACTTTTTCTTTTTAGGGCAACTTTTTTAGGTGTATTTTTTTCAGTCTTTAAGCCATTTTCGAAAAAGTTAGGAGTATAGCCCGTTAGTTGTAGGGCTGCTTCAAAATCTTTTTTGTCTGATGCGGAATCTGCTACGTTCTCTTCCTCTTCCTCAAATTCTCCTCTGGCTATATGTTTTTGAAATTGACCGGTAGCAACACTTAAAACAATTGTATTGATGTCTGCAGTGGCATCAACCGTTGTGCGGGTTGCTTCCGTTATGAACACATCATTTGCAGAATCTAAATTATCAATAAGGGAACGTTTAGCAACTATAAATTCGTTTAGGTAGGCATTGCGAATATTTCGTTTTTCTTTAATTAACTTTGTAAGATGCGCAGATTTTGAAAGAGCGTTTTTATGTTCTGCGTAAGAAGTGCGGACAGTTCGTTCTATTTGTCGAAGAGAAAGACCTAAACGTGCGTGTGATTCTGAAAGACGTTTGATGGTTTCTCGAGATTTTGCTAAATCGGCTCCGCCATTAAACAAGTTATGACGAGCAACAACCATAGCTGTCAGTCGACCTTGAGATCCAGTTGTGGCGCTCATGTTCCGATCTTTTTCTCCTTCTAATTCCAAGGTAATTGTGGGAACAAGTTTCGAGCTGCTTTCTTTATTGGTGGATTCTGCAATTTGAACGTTACTTTTAGCAACCTTAATTGCGTTGTTGTTGTCGATAGCCATACGAACGGCCATTTCAATGGAATCAGGAATTAAATAAGCGGGGAGTTTAATGCGCTTAATTTGATCAGGTGCTTCCTTACCAACCACCTCAATAAATTTTGCTTTTGCAACTTCTAGATCAGATTGAATATTTGATTTCGTAACAAAAGTATCTTGTAAACGAGAGTCAACTTGATATAAATCCGAAATTGGAGCTGCGCCAGCTTGAACAATTTCTGCTACTTTTTCCTTCATGGATTGATGAAACCGAATGTTATTATCAGCAATTCGTAAGAGACGTTGCAGTCTGCGAATATCGATAGCTGCTGTGGCAGCATCTAGTATGGCTGTATCGGTGGTTATTCCAAGTGTTCCTCGGGCTTGTTGTTCTTGCGAGCGTGCACGAGCTACACGTGATGAAGTTGCATTCCCATCAAATAGAATCTGCCGAATGATAACAGAAGGGTCACTGCGGGTTGTGCTAATTGTTCCTGAGCTGGCAAGGGGGTTCAGGGAGTTAATACCAAAACTGCGGCGAAAATTGTCTCGTCCGACACTGGCACGTAAATCAACTGTGGGCATATATCCGGCTTTAGCTTGTGTAATAACTTCCTCGGCTGCACTTAAAGCTTGTTTGTCAGCATTGATGCTGGGTTGATGAGTTAATGCTTCTTTAATAATGCCTGAAAGACTACTTGCTGAAGACTTAATAGGTTGTTTGTATTGAGTTAGTGTATCGTGTGAAAAAGGGGAAATTTCACTCGCAATCTTATTTTCAGATTCTGCATTCGCAGCCTCATTACTCATTTTTGCCTTAATTGGGGAAGGGGGTGGTGGTAAGGAAGCCTTGCTCATCGGAGTATACCCAAGTATGAAAGACAAAGCAAAATAAGGCCCAATTTTTGTTAGACTTATTCTATTCATATCACTGCCTCTATATCCTCTTTTATATAATGATATCATTATATTAAAAATTTTATATATTTTTTTATCTAAAATTAAGATAGTTGAAACTTTTTGTGTGGTTTGATTGAGGGGTAAGGTATGATTAAGGGTGCATTTTTATGGCTAATGAACGCGAAACTGGGCCGAGAGAAAGTCTTAAGTATGGAGATGCTTTACTCCATTGCTTAGAGATTATATCGGGTTTGTTAAATTATCGCGTTTCCACGGAGTCTTTTAAAGCAGGTTTGCCTATTGGGCCAAAGGGATTTTCTCCGGCAATGTTATTGCAAGCCGCCGAACGGTTTAATTTTAAGTCAAAAATAGTCGCCCGTACACTCAATGAACTTTCTTCCCATTTATTACCTTGTATTCTCATGATGAGAGGAGGAAAAGCTTGTGTTTTGGTGGCCATAGATGAGTTTGTCGCTACAGTCTTTTTCCCGGAGGAAAAAAAAACACCCCAAACCCTACCAATTGAAGAATTAAGAGAACAATATACAGGTAAAATGATTCTTGTGGCTCATAAGCCATTGGAAAAAGAGGAATCAAGAGATACACCTCTCTCGTGGTTTTGGGATACCTTAAAAGTTTTTAGCTCAATTTATACTCAAGTTGTTTTGTCTTCAGCATTAATAAACCTTTTCTTATTGGCGGGCACATTATATGCAATGAATATTTATGATAGAGTATTGCCAAATAAAGCTTTTGATACATTACTAGTTTTGTCTATTGGTATATTTGTAATTTATTTCTTTGATTTTGCGTTGCGCATGATACGGGGATACTTTGTGGATATTGCTGGAAAAAATATGGATGTATTGTTGGGGAGCTTTTTATATCAGCGTATTTTAGGTTTACAATTTATCCACCGCCCTGCATCTGCTGGTGGACTTGCGCATTATTTAAAAGAATTTGAGGGGGTTCGAGAATTTTTTTCATCTACAACTATTGTCACTCTCGTTGATATTCCTTTTGCCATATTATTTTTGATTGCAATCGCTATGATTTCAATATCTATGGTCATGGTTCCTATTACAGCCATCGTTCTTATTTTGATTATTAGCTTTGCAATGCAACCGGCAATGAAGGGGTCCGTTAAGAATCTTCTATCTCAGATGGAATATAAGCATGGAATTTTGATGGAATCTTTGTCTGGGCTTGAAACGGTTAAATCTATGAATGCAGAAGGGAGAATGTTGCATAAGTGGGAAGAATCGGTTTCAGGAGCAGCTTTAGCTGCCAACAGAGTGTATTATATGTCGCTGCTTTCCTCTAATGCGATCTTTTTTATACAAAATGCGGCATACGTTTTTCTGATAGTTATCGGTGTTTATGAAGTTGCAGCAGGCACATTATCTGTTGGAGGTTTGATTGCGGCCACAATCCTAACCACGCGGGCAATTGCATCAATGGGAAGTGTCGTTGGGTTAACAGCACGCTTTAACCAAGCTTATGCTTCCTTAAAACTTCTTGATCTAATCGTAAATTTGCCGGCTGAGCGACCTCCCTCTATGCGATACATTCACCGCAACATTTTTGAGGGAGAAATTGATTTTATAGATGTAGAATTTGCCTATCCTGGTCAGAAATTAAAAGCGTTAAGAAATCTTTCTTTTAAAATTAAAGCTAGAGAAAAAGTAGCATTAATTGGTCGAATGGGTTCTGGCAAAACGACAATAGAAAAGTTACTCCTGGGGCTATATTACCCCAATTCGGGAACTATTTTAATTGATGGCATTGATATGCGCCAATTAGATCCCGTAGAAATTCGCTCTTCAATTGGGTACGTATCTCAAGAGATTTTCTTATTTAGAGGCACTGTTCGGGATAATATTGCTATTGGAAATGTGACAGCCGATGATCAGCAAATTTTGAGAGCTTCCAAACTTGCTGGTGTTGATGATTTTGTGCGTCAACATCCGATGGGGTATGATATGCCAATTGGTGAAGGTGGTTCTGGCTTATCAGGGGGACAGCGTCAATCTATTGCCATTGCAAGAGCCCTTCTTCATGACCCCTCAATCTTAGTTTTGGATGAGCCTTCGGCCTCTATGGATCCTGAATCTGAATTTTTGTTGATTAAACGCTTAGAAGAGCATATTCCTGAAAAAACTCTCATTGTTGTGACTCATCGTAATTCAGTTTTATCTTTGGTAGATCGTATCATTGTCATTGATCAAGGACGTATAGCAGCTGATGGTCCGCGGGATAAAATTTTAGAATTACTTGTTAAAGGATCTGTAACTCAAGAATCTCCTATAGAAGAAGAGGAGGCTGATTAATGTCGCTGCCTCCTGAACAAGATCTGGATTTTTTACCGCCACGAGTGGCTGCTCTTGTGCGTGTCGGTCACAAGAAAACATATTTGACTCAAAAAATTATTCTTCTCTTCTCTATGGTTTTTATTGTTTGGGCACATTTTTCTGAACTCCACGAAGTTACAAAGGGAACAGGTAGAATTGTTTCTTCGACTCATATTCAAACCATTAGCAATCTAGAGGGCGGTATTGTTAAGGAGATTTTAGTGCGCGAAGACCAGCAAGTTATGCAAGGTCAGGTTCTTGCTCGTTTAGATCCAACAATTTCTCACGCGAAATATATACAAGATACTGAAAATTACTATAGATTTTTGGCCACTTCTGAAAGATTACGTGCGCAAATTGCGAATAGAGAATCCTTTGTTCCCAGTCAAGACCTAATGATGAATGCACCGAATCTGGCTCTTCAGGAACAACAACGTTTTTTATCAAATAAGCTAAAAAAACAAAATGATATACAAATTGCGAAAAAAGATTTTCAAATCAAAAAACAAGAAGTTTATGAAACAAAAGCAAAATTAACAGATGCTCAGAAGCAATACGAATATGCTTCAGAGCAAGCTAAAATTGTAAAGCCACTTTATGAAAAAAAAATATATTCAAAAGTTGATTATATAAAAATAAGTAGAGATTTGGCTGAGCAGGAGGCACAACAAAAAGTATTGTCATCAAGTTTGAAACGGCTCACCGTATCCTTGGGACAAGCCAAAGATAAACTTACTCAAATTCAAATTCGCTATAAAAATGAAGACCTACTTGAACTTCGTGATGTTGAAGGAAGATTAGCCGAAGCGAGAGGCGCCCAAACTACAGATCGTGACCGTGTTATGCGTATGGAAATTCGGTCTCCCATTACAGGAACAATTCGTGATTTAAAAATACGCACTGTGGGGGGAACTGTCCAGCCTGGTGAAGCCATGATGGATATTGTTCCTTTAAACGATACATTGGTGGTTGAAGCTCAAATTGTCCCGGCAGATGTTGGTTTCATTAGACAAGGCATGGAAGCCACAATAAAAGTTACAGCTTTTGATTTCAGTAGTTATGGAGGACTTCAAGGGGTAATTGAAGACATTAGTGCAGACACAATTACAGATAAGCGAGAAGTAACTTTTTATCGTGTTTTATTGAAAACGAGTTCCAGTGTGCTTGTAAAAGATGGAAAATCTCATCCGATATTGCCAGGTATGCAAGTTGAAGTGGATATTTTGACAGGGAAGAAATCTATTCTTGCTTACTTCATGAAGCCGTTTACAAGAGCCCTATCAAACTCAATGACGGAACGTTAAGACTTATTAAAGGGACAGATCCTTCGTCATATAGCATTCATGCGATTTGGCATAATTATGTGGGAAAGCGTTTCATAACAAATCGATTGATGGTCCAAACTGTAGGAGGGTAAAGACCTATAGTGAGTAACATACCTGGAATGAGGGGTAAAATGCCTGTCCATTCATGTTTTACAAACGATATGAGAATTGCGTATATAAAAGCATCAACGACCACAAGTAGCCCAAACCCTGCCCAGATCCAGTGGAATCTTTGGTGATATAAGATTCGCTTTTGGGTCATGACAAGCATATAGGCAATAAGCAATCGTAAGGCTGAAAATCCAAGTGGGTAGGCATAAATTCCATCAAGAATTAAACTTATTAAAACCAATTGCTCAACAGGAAGTAAGTCTGATCGATAGAAAGACCAATAGTAAAGAATAATAAGAAGCGGTGTGGGATAAATTCCTATTTTTTGCCAAATGGGAAGAATCGTTAAACATAAAACCGAAAGCAGAAAGCAAAAAACAAGTAAGCGACGCTTCCACGTTTGCCAAAGCAATGATTCTTCATTAAATATCATAAAACTAAATCCAGAGTTTATAAAAGAAGGAAAATTTATTTCTCAATTCTGTCATAAGGAAATTCAAAGGCCAAGAAGAATTGTCACAAAAGAAGGTGTATCTTTGACGAAGGGACGGGCTTTTATAATATCACTTGTAACATGAGTGATGACAGCGACAGGAAGCCCCCGAGGAAAAATTCCCCCGTAGCCAGAAGTGATTAAGCGATCACCAACTTTGACTTTAACCTTAGCGCTCTTTTCAAGATGGATGAGTTGTAATTCAGGCCCATTCTGACCCGCAACAATGCCATGATCTTGAGTTGACTCCACTTCAACAGGAATGCGAGATGATAAATCTGTCAATGGCATAACACGAGCTGAGAGTGTTGAAAATCCTCCAACCTCACTGATTCTTCCCACCACACCTTCGGCCGTAATTACGGCTTGATCTTTGGTAATGCCTTCGCCAGCTTGGATGGTTAGCATTGTATTCATGCCATCACTAATTCGTCCAATAACTCGGGCAGAAATACGCTCAATTTTGGGGTCGGGAATAGCTTTGGCAAGTTGTTGAAGTTGTTGCTGGTCTAGAGTTTGCTGGCGTAATGTTTGTATGAGCGTCAGATATCGTTCATTTTCTTCCCGTAAAACTGTCACTTCCGTCCGTAGACTGTGGTGTGTACGCAAAACATCACTCCACGACGTAAGGGCTGTAAACGGTTGGCTGATAACATCAATAAGAGGTGCCGTAATATCCAAGAGCGCCGTGTTTAAATGTTGAACGGCCTTATTGTCCCGAATAGATAAAGTAAAAATGATTAGAGCACCTGCTAGAAAAGTAAAAAGTCCCAAAGGATAAGACGGTTGGCTTAAAGAAAGACGGTTAAGAAAAGTCGGATAGAGTGTAGATCTTGAGGGCTGCCGTTTCAGCGCTAGCGTTTTTAGTCCGGAAGGTGCAAATTTAGTCATAAAAAAATACACCTCTTGGTTAAACGAAGGTTTTTAGTGAGTTCTTTCGAATTGAATAACTTAAGCCATTCGCATGGGAAGAACTGCCCTTATAATAACGGACTCCCGGCTGACTTTAAAGAGTCTTTTTAAGAATAATTAAAGAATCTTAGTTGCATTTATTTGTGACATAACACCGCAAGAACTTTAGAGGGAGATGCGATGACCTTATTTTCTAACACATCAGCAAATTAAGAAAATTATGATTACAATTCCTGAAAATGCCAAAGCTTACATTATTCACAATTTCTAATACATACTTACCAAAACGTTTTGTAGGGTTTTAATTTCTTCTAAGGCATGTCCAGTGCCTTGAACAACGCATGTAAGAGGATTTTCTGCTACAAAAACCGGTAAACCTGTTGCCTGAGACAACACATTATCAAGATTTTTGAGTTGCGACGCTCCCCCTGTCATGACAATGCCACGATCCACAATATCAGCCGAAAGTTCCGGGGCGGTATTTTCCAGAGCAGTTTTAACCCCATGGATAATAGCGGCAACCACCTCAGTCATGCTTTCAGCAATTTGTTTTTGATTAATCTCAACTTCTTGGGGAACGCCATTAATTAAGCTGCGACCCTTGATACACATTTTGATTTCCTGGCTATTGGCACATATGACTGCGGATCCAATTTCCTTCTTTATTTTTTCAGCGGTGCTTTCTCCAATCAGAAGGTTATGAGTACGGCGGATATAGTTGATAATGGCTTCATCCATTTTGTCACCCCCTACGCGCACGGAACAAGCATAAACGATGCCCCCTAAGGATAATATAGCAACTTCTGTTGTGCCGCCCCCAATGTCTACAACCATGGATCCTGTCGGTTCTGTAACCGGCAAGCCAGCCCCAATGGCAGCAGCCATCGGTTCTTCAATCAAAAAAACACGACGACCGCCCGCACTTTCTGCAGACTCTTGAATGGCTCGTCGCTCCACGGCCGTTGAACCAGAAGGAACACAAATAATAATTTGGGGTGCTGCAAAACTACGTCTATTATGGACTTTACGTATAAAGTGTTTAATCATTTCCTCAGCGACTTCAAAGTCTGCAATCACGCCATCCCGCAAAGGGCGAATAGCTTGGATGCCGCCGGGTGTACGTCCCACCATAAGTTTGGCTTCTTCACCAACTGCTAGAACTTGCCTTTTTCCTTTGTTCATTGAAATCGCAACCACAGAAGGTTCATTTAGAACAACACCTCGACCTTTGACATAAACCAAAGTATTGGCAGTACCCAAGTCAATCGCCATATCAGCTGAAAAACTTCCCAAAAATCGTGACAGTATTCTCACTTTTGAAATCCTTCTATTCCCATGTTCATTTGTATATAGTTTTACGAGGAATAGGGGGCTGACCGCAAGTGTTTTGTCAGAAAAAGTATAGGGACTTATTCTAAATTTTTTCTCGAAATTTAAGGTCTTATCGATAGGAGGTCTCTTTAAGGAGAGGCAGGGAGAGTCCCTCGGGCAGCAACTTCATAATTTTTAAAAAGAATCATGTCAATAAGAGGTTCGAAATTCATCTTGACGAGGGGGATAATTTAACGTTAGCTCAGTTCTACAATTAAGTGCCCAAGATGAAATAAAGGAGAAAATTTATGACACACACACTTCCTAACTTACCTTATGATATCAATGCGTTAGAGCCACACATTTCCGCACAAACTTTGACTTTTCATCATGGGAAACACCACCAAACGTATGTTACAAATCTCAATAATTTGATTCAAAATACGGAATTTCAAGATAAATCTCTAGAAGAGATTATTTTTGCGACGGCGACGATACCTGAAAAGGCAGGCATTTTTAATAATGCAGCCCAAGTTTGGAATCATACGTTTTTTTGGAATTGTATGAAGCCTAGGGGCGGTGGACAGCCAACAGGTGAGTTGAAAATGCTTATTGAAAAAACTTTTGGATCCTATGAAACTTTTGCTGCTGAATTTAAACAAGCTGCTATAACACAATTTGGCAGTGGCTGGGCATGGTTGGTTGTTGAGAAGGGTAATTTGCGGATTATGAAAACCGCCAATGCTGATCTTCCTATGGTTCATGGGGCAACAGCTTTATTAACTTGTGATGTTTGGGAACATGCCTATTACCTTGATTATCAAAATCGCCGTCCAGATTATGTGGATACTTTTTTGACACATCTTGTAAATTGGGATTTTGTGGCGAGCCATTTGAATGCAAACTAATTTAATAAAATTATTCTGTATTCTGCCTTAAAAAATGAGAAGTAAAATAATCATGCACTCACAAAATTTAAAAGTAAGTCTTTGTGTGGGGTTGTTTTTCGTGGTGAATTTTGGGCCTACAATACTTCCGATTTGGGGGCAAGATCCAAAGATAGACATTGGGGAGATCGGTTCGGAAAGCCATTCGCAAACAACGTCAAGCCAGTTGGATGTTTCTCTTATTTCTGATTCGCGTGGGTCAATTTTAAGTTTTGATTGGGGCAAAAAAAAGCCAGCTCTGGCTGTTGTAAAAGAGTCTGTATGCCTTAAAAATGGAAAGTGGTGGATTGTTTTTGATGAGGGCGCCATACCGACACTTCCCGATTTGAATGAATACCCGATTACGGCAATTAAAAGCATTCAGATTATTCCCGTAAAAGATGCTGTCGTCTTACAAATCACAACAGATCCTGAATTTATGCCTGACATTGAAAAAGAAGGGGATAAGTGGCAAATCATTTTTAAACCACAACCCATAACGCTGAAGCATGAAGTGATTTTACAGTTTCCTCACTCTAAAGAGGAGGGATTCGTTGTTGAGTTAGAAAACTCAGGGAAGGAAGTTCGGTTTATCGATTCTACGACGGGGTATATTAACGTTATATTTCCAACCCTAAGAGTGGGCTTGGGAAGAGAGAAACATCAAACTTTTCCCGAATTTCATCTTTTAAGTTCGGCTCAAGGTATTGGTTTTCAGCTGGTAAAGGAGGATATGGCGCTCCAGGTCTCCTCTCATGCAATCAAGCTCTCCCATCCAGATGGTTTAGCAATTTCAGCTTCTGAAGACAGAGATCGGGTCCGTCCCGCAGTTGAATCTATCGGATTTTTTACAGATGCCCAAGATCTGGATTGGGTTGCGCGATGCCAAAAGATAAATGAAGAACTATTGGATTTACCCCACAGTCAACATGGTCCCGGTGAATTAGAAATAGCTTGGCTATTGTTGAGTTATGGTCGAATAGAAGAGGCAATGGGATATTTAGCTCATTTGGCCCAAGAGCGTCCTAGCATTACAGATTTGCCATTGTTCCACATGCTTCATGGCATGGGGAGTCTTCTTCTGAATCGCTTGTCAGAAGCTCAAACGCAATTATGGTCATTGCAAACTGAACCAGAAGCTCAAGTTTGGTTGTCGACGGTCAATGCTCTTCAACATTCTCATAACATTGCTATAAATTCTAAACGACTTCAAGAGCTTAGGGCTCGGTTTCAAGAAGCCAAACACCTGATTAAATCTTATCCAAAACCATTACGGCAACAATACGTGTCGATCGTTTTAATGGCGGGTATTGCGGTCCAGGACCTTGAAACTTTAAAAGCATTTCTTGAACAAGAATTAAGTCCTGAACATTCGAATCAACGAGAGGTTTATGAGCTCGCTCGAGCCAGAGTTTTGATGAGTCAGATAAAACCAGAAGCTGCCATGCAAATTTTGGGCGAATTGATGGAAAAAGCAACCTCTCCCCTAGTGCGGGCTATTGCTTGTTTTGATTATATATGTCATCGCTTGGAGACAAAATTAATGAAGCCAGAAGATGCGCTTTCACAATTAGAAGCTATTCGTCTCCAATGGCATGGAGGTTGGTTAGATCGTCAAATAGAAGCGTATCTTGTAAAGTGGCGAGCTCAGAAAAATTAAGACCCTCATTTGCCATTAAAATATTCCTTGACATTTTATTCTTGAATATTCATATCTTTAATTCAAAATCAATTGATGCGGATAAAAAAATGATAGGGCCTTCAAGCCATAAAAATAAAGAATTCCTCCTCTCTGTTATAGGGCGGACCATCTTTATTATGATTCCATCTAAATCCCTCAAGCGCAGCTAGCGCTATATTTTATTTTTTCATTAACACAATTTAGGTTAATTATTTTCCCCCTTCCCGGGAGATATTGTTATATATTTTTATTAGGAGATACTGATGTCGACAAGACACAAAGCTGACAAAATTGGCCTTTGGCCATTGACCTCTCTCGTTACAGGGAATTTGGTTGGATCTGGCGTTTATTTATTGCCGGCTACCTTAGCAATATATGGGACAATTAGTATATTTGGATGGATAGCCGCTTCATTGGGTGCGATCCTACTTTCCCTAGTTTTTGCTGATTTGAGCTCTCAGGAAACCAAAACGGGTGGTCCTTATCTTTATGCTCGGGAAGCTTTTGGAGACACGGTAGGCTATTACATTTGTTGGGGATATTGGTTTTTGACATGGATTAGCAATCCGGCTTTAGCCATTGGTGCTGTAGGCTATATCTCTGTTATTAGCGGGGGTTTGAGTTCTTTAACACACTTCATCCTTGAGGTTTGTATTGTTATCAGCCTGACAATTTTTAACCTCCTGGGTTTAAAGGTAACGGGACGTGCAGAACTATTCATTACGATTTTGAAGGTTATTCCCCTTTTGTTATTGCCCATTATTGGTCTTTGTTTCATAGATATTTCTACATTTTCTCATCATATCAATGTATCAGATAAATCATTTGGTGCTGCCCTCAATGCCGCAACTTTGGCAGCTTTGTGGTGTTTTGTGGGGCTTGAGACGGGAACAGTTCCGGCGGGTCAAGTTCATCAAGCCTCTCGTACAGTTCCTCAAGCAACTATTTTAGGAACTATCATTGCAGCAATCATCTATGTTTTGGGTGCTGTAGTTATTATGGGCGTTGTTTCGCCGGCAGATCTTTTGCAGTCAAAGGCACCATATGCAGATGCTGCGCAGCGCATCTTTGGTGGAGCTTGGGGTATGCCAGTGGCTTTGGCCGCAGTTATATCTTGTTTAGGGACGCTAAATGGTTTCTTAATTATTGTGGGACGTATTCCTTATGGGGCAGCGGAAGATGGGTTGTTTCCGAAATTTTTTACACAGACAACTCGTCATGGTACGCCTTATTGGGGGGTGTTGATTTCTTCACTTTGCTCTATTCCTATTTTGTTGCTGTCTTTGCAAAATACCTTAATGGAACAATTTAATTTCGTTATCGAAATCGCGGTAACATTGATTTTAATTGTTTATAGCGTCTGTGTGTTAGCCTATCTGAAGCTCTTGTTCCGCGATGGTAGAAACACATTTCCCAAAATTGCATTGGGTCTTGGAGCTCTTCTCTTTACCGGGTGGGCTATATGGGCAGCAAATTTTAAGATGGTATGTTTTTCATTGGTTATTCTTCTCTTGGGTATTCCGATGCGTTTGTGGATGACGCGGTCTCGGGCGAGTCTCAATCAAAATTGATTCTCCTTGTTTGTTCTGCTTTTTTGTCAGTGTATTGCATTGCATAATAAAATTATTCTAAAGTGAGCTAATAATTTTATAAAGAAGAAAGGCTAACATGAAACGCAATCTTTTCCTGAGTTCTTTTATAGCCCTTGCTTTTCTTTCTCTGTTTTTCTGGAAATCCCAGCGGGGAGAAATCGATTCATTTTCTCAAAAAGCCTCTCTATTTGCTGAACAGGGTAAGGTAACAGATTCTATTGTAAAATTGATGGGGCTGACGGGAATTCGCATAGAAGGAGACCCGATTCAAGCGGAAACTTCGTGGCCAGCACCACTCATATATCTTAAATCACGCAAATTAGATGATGTTGTTGCCGCGGTTCAGGGAAAAAGAGATCCTCGAATTTCATGGCTGGGCAATCCTAAAAAAGAGCGGTGGGAAGATGACAATACAAAGCCGGCTTTATCTCCAGCTCAGACTCAAGACATTATCAAAATATCTTTAGAGTCATTACGATTGGCCCCTCGGATTGATCCGGAAACTTCGGCTCATAATTCTCGGGGAATTTTGTTCTTAGGAGCAACATTGTCCCGAGTGCGTGATCGACTGGCATATTTAAATGATCAATATCGGTTACGCAAGTTGGCGCTGACTCTTCCCGTTTATATTTTAACAGGAGAAAGACCCCTTGATGAAAAGGTTGGAGAAACGGCTGCGAGCTTAACGAACTCGGACAATAAAATTATTCCTTTTCGTAAGGATTGGGTTTCATCTGGAAAGCCGGTAACTGATGAAGGGGAGATGATTAAGCTCGTATTTTCTCAGTCCCGCCATGAAGACCTTGAGATGAGTAACGTGTTTTATGTGTACTCCCCCAGAGGAAGAGAAAGAAGAGCGACAACAGAGAGTACCATTATCCAGTGGTTAAAGGAATTCCATCCTAAAGCGGGTCGATACGTTGCTATTTCTAATCAACCCTATATCTTTTATCAAGAAAGTGTTATTCGTCGTGTCCTTCTTCAAGCGGCTCGCGCAGATATTCAAGTGGACGTCATTGGGTCTGAAATAGAGCCTAAAGATAAGTCTCCTGATTTAGATACAGAGCAAGCTAAGAACCTGTTGAATAACATATCTCGTATTTTATATGAGCTGTTAGAAATAAAGAAAATTTGCAAATAAGGAATTTTGAGGTTTAAATTTTTTCCTTAAGAAGTTTTTCAATTCTTTGGGCTTCATCGAAGCTCTCATCAAGTCGGAATCGGAGAGTCGGAGTGAATTTTGACTTCAATTCTTTGCCAAGCTGATGTCGAATATATCCTGTTATCTCCTTAAGATAACTTATTGTTTCCACACGATATTGACCCCCTAAGGGCATAATGTAAACTGTGGCATTCTGCAAATCAGGCGACATTTGGACTTGCGTGATGGTCACGGAAGTTGGCAGTCCGGGTTCTGGAAACTCTGCACGTAAAAATAAAGTTGATAGAATATGACGCACTTCTTCACCAACTCGCAGTCGTCTATGGCTGGGGGCTTTGGGGGGGGTAAATAAACTATCTTTTTGTCGTGACGTCATTTTCCTGATTTTAGCCCTAAATTTGTCGGGCAATACTCTCGATTTCATAACATTCAAGGATGTCTTTTTCTTGAATGTCATTGTAATTTTCTAAAACAATTCCACACTCATAGGACTCTTTGACATCTTTCACTTCATCCTTAAAGCGCTTCAGAGACTTCAAGGAGCCTTCATGAATTACGACATTGTCGCGCAATAGTCTTATTTTCGCATCTCTTTTGACAAGGCCTTCAGTGACATAACATCCAGCAACTTTTCCAACTTTACTAATACTAAAGACTTGACGAATTTCAACAAAGCCTAAGAATTTCTCACGTAATGTGGGGGCAAGCATTCCGCTCATTATACCCTTCATATCGTCGATAACATCATAGATGATAGAGTAATAGCGAATCTCAACATTATCTCGTTTTGCTAATTCGCGGGCTTGTGGGTTCGTGCGGACGTTAAATCCTATGACAATTCCGTTGGAGGCTCTGGCTAAAGTGATGTCACTTTCATTAATGCCCCCTACACCGCCATGAAGAACCCGAATGCTGACTTCATTGGTAGAGAGTTTGCCGAGGCTAGCTTGAATAGCTTCTAAAGATCCTTGAACATCTGACTTAATAACAAGAGAGAGTTCTCGTACTTCTCCTGCGGCGATTTGAGTCATCATTTGTTCCATAGAATTTCGGGCGGAAGCCGCAGCTTTTGCATCTCTTTCCCGACGCTGACGGAATTCTGCAACTTCACGGGCACGGGCTTCTGTTTCGACAACAAAAAATTCATCTCCCGCGGAAGGAACGCCATTAAAGCCCAAAATTTCTGCAGGCATTGCTGGCGTAGCAAATTCAATTTTATGGCCGTGATCATTCACGAGTGCACGAACGCGCCCCCATTCTGTACCGGCAACAAAAATATCTCCAACTTTTAAAGTTCCACGTTGAATCAAGACTGTTGCAACTGTTCCTCGGCCCTTATCAATTTGAGCCTCAATAACGACACCCTCCGCAGATCGATTTGGATTTGATTTCAGATCCAAAACTTCTGCTTGGAGAAGAATTTTTTCTTCAAGAAGATCGAGATTTAACAATTTTTTTGCTGAGACTTCAACGGACAAGATATCTCCCCCAAATTCCTCGAGAACGACTTCATGCTGCAAGAGCTCAGATCGAACGCGGTCCGGGTTAGCATCGGGTTTATCCATCTTGTTAATAGCCACAACCATGGGAACTTGGGCAGCTTTGGCATGGTGAATAGCTTCAACAGTTTGTTCCATAATGCCATCATCAGCAGCAACTACGAGAATAACAATGTCAGTAACATTGGCACCCCGAGCACGCATCTCTGTAAAGGCAGCGTGACCAGGGGTATCGATAAACGTAATCTTTTGGCCGGACTTTAGGGTAACTTGATAGGCTCCGATATGCTGAGTAATACCTCCAGCTTCTCCACTTACCACATCCGTTTTACGTAAAGCATCCAGAAGAGAGGTTTTACCATGATCAACGTGGCCCATGACAGTGACAACAGGAGCCCGATGAACTAAGTCACCTCCTTCATCATCTGCGCCTCGAAGCCCTTGTTCAATATCAGCTTCTGAGATGCGTTTAAATTTATGTCCAAACTCACTACAAAGTAATTCCGCAGTGTCTGCATCAATGGGTTGGTTAATCGTGACCATCATTCCCAATTTCATCAAGGACTTGATGACATCAGCTCCTCGCACAGCCATTCGGTTTGCAAGTTCTCCCACATTAATAATGTCGGGAATGATAACTTCTCGAACAACTTTCAGCTGTTCGGTTTGTTCCATGCTTTGTTTTTGCTTTTGACGGGCGCGCCTTAAGGATGCCAGAGATCTGCCTCTGCTTTCTTCTTCTCCAGATAAAGCACGTGTTATGGTTTGTCGATTCAATTTACGAGGTTGCTCGAATTCCTTTTTTGCAACAGGGGCTTCGATCTTCTTTGCAGGAATACGGGTACCTGCTTTTCGACGATTTCCTCCGTCTTCATCTTCCTCATCATCGCTCACTTTTGAAGCAATTGGGGTATGAGGGCGTCCATCTGTATGGGTATCTGGCTTATTGGGCAAAGCGTCAGGTGTCATAAGAATCGGTTCAGGAGTTGATTCTGATGGCGAGGAAGCTTGTTTAGTATCTTTTCGCGTACGTTCTTCCTGCTGACGGTCTTTCAACTCATCCATTTGACGTCGCCATTCGGCTTCTTCAGCTTCCCGCCGCGTTCTTTCTTCCGTTTCCATGGCACCCACTTTTAGGGCATCTTGAACAACTTTTAGACGATTGATAAGTTCTTCTTCTGTTAAATGTTTCCCGGTAGGAGTTGTGTTTTTTAAAACTTCCTCAGCAGGCGACTCTTGAGCAGCTTGGACTTGAGGAGTTTCGATGGGCTTCTCTTCCACAACTTCGCCAGGCATAGGGACGCGTTTGCGCTTAACCTCTACAGCAACTGTCTTTGATCGACCATGAGAAAAGCTCTGTCGAACTTGATCAGACTCAACGACCTTTTTTACATCTAGTTTTTTACTTAAGGTCAGGGTTTTCTTTTTTTCTCCCTGATCGGTCGCTTTACTCATACTATTACTCACCTAAACATTCATGTTAATCAGATTGCGAATCTTTTTCATCTTCAAACCAATGGGACCGTGCTGCCATAATCATTTCATTTGCTTTTGCGAGGGGAAGATTCGACTTACCAACAATATCGACTAGCTCATCTCCTGCAAGATCTGCAAAATCATCTAAGGATTTTACGCCACTTTTAACTAACTTTAACAACATTTCAGAGGTTAAGCCATCAATATCCATGACTTCTTTGGATAAACCCAACTCTTTGCATTCTTCAAGAACTTTTACATCTCGTTGATCTAAATAAGTGAGGGCGCGACTTTGTAATTCTTGACTGATTTCTTCATCAAATCCCTCAATATTAGCGAACTCAGTGATGGGAACATAGGCAATTTCTTCAATAGTTGCAAAACCTTCTGATGCTAACAATTGACCAATCATTTCATCGACATCTAACGTTTCCATAAACAATTTCGTCCGATTTGCATGCTCTTCTGTGCGACGCGTTGTTTCTTCAGCTTCCGTGAGAATATCAATATTCCACCCGGTTAATTGAGACCCTAGGCGCACGTTTTGTCCACGACGGCCTATGGCGAGACTTAATTGTTCTTCTTCAACGACAACATCTACACGGTGGTTTTCTTCATCCAAAACAACCTTTATGATTTCTGCGGGGGCCAAAGCATTGACCACAAAAGTAGCTGGATTGCTAGACCAAGGAATAATATCGACTTTTTCTCCTTGGAGTTCGGATACGACAGCTTGTACACGACTTCCCCGCATACCTACACAAGCGCCGACGGGGTCAATGCTTGGGTCTGTGGTATAAACAGCAAGTTTTGCACGACTACCAGGGTCACGCGCAACAGCCTTAACTTCAATAATACCATCATAGATTTCAGGCACTTCTTGTTCGAACAGCTTCATCATGAATTGAGGATGGGTTCGGGACAAGAAAATCATAGGGCCTCTGGCTTCAGGACGCACATCTGCAATATAAACGCGAATACGATCACCAACGCGAAATGTCTCGCGCGGGATAGTGTCCTCACGTCGCAAGATGGCTTCCGTGCGGCCGAGATCCATCACAACATTGCCAAATTCTACGCGCTTAACCAAACCACTGATGATTTGACCAATGCGATCTTTATACTCAATATATTGCTGGGCACGTTCTGCATCGCGAACTTTTTGGAAGATAACTTGACGAGCGCTCTGGGCTGCTACACGACCGAATTCAATCGGAGGTAACATTTCTGTAAGAACATCGCCCACTTTGATTTTTGAATCTCGTTCTTTAGCTTCTGATAACAAAATTTCTGTCAACGGCTCTTGGACTTCATCCACAACCGTGAGGCATTTTTGAATATCAACTTCTCCCGTTGTGCGATCGATCACAGCCCGAATATCTCGATCCATACCATATTTTGCTTTTGCAGCTTTTTGAATGGCTTGTTCCATAGCGGCAATGACATCTTCCCGTTCGATTCCCTTTTCCCGGGCAACAGTTTCGGCGACGAGAAGAAGCTCATGACGAGGCTGATTGCTCATGTTCACTTCTGAAGATCTAAATTTTTGACTGGACACGATTTTAATCCTCTACGTAATCTTTATTTCACTATAATACTTTAAAGTCTATAAAAAGTCGTGCCGCCCGAATATTTTCCATCTCAATGGTTATGGGGGGTGACGTCTCTTCGGCGGCTTCTAATAAATCCAGAGTAATTCCATTCTCGCCGGCAGAAGTCAAGCGTCCCTGAAACCGCTTGCGCCCCTGAATAGGGTGATGGGTCGTGACAAGAACCATTTCCCCACAAAACCGTTGATAATCCTTAAGTTTAACTAAAGGCCGTTCCAGCCCCGGAGATGACACTTCTAATGTATAGGGGTCTTTGAGGGGATCTTGAACATCCAAAAGGACAGAAACAAGGCGACTTACGGTTGTGCAATCGTCGACTGTGATGGCGACCTCGTCTATACGCTCGATCATTATTTGTAAAACTTTCCGAATTCCTCCTGAAAGTTGAACACGTACGAGTGTATAGCCACGAGCTTGAAGAGGCTCTTCAATAATATTTTCAATACGTTTCAGTAAGTCCACGATCTTATTTATCCTTCTATTCCCAGTGGTTGGGGAAATAATAAAGGATATATGATCTTTAATCCCCAACGGAGAACTTGAACAAAATGTAGGTACTTTACGCCGAAAATTCAAGTGATTTATTAAAAAAAATCATTTACGCTAGTAAAAACGGGGGTATTATGTCAGAAAATTTCATTCTCCAAGACATTCAAGATCGTGTTGCCATCATTACCATGAACCGACCAGAAGCCCTTAACGCTTTGTGTCGAGAGCTTATGTCGCAACTTAAGCAGGCTTTAAATCAAGCTGAAAGTGATCCCAATATTGGGGCCATTGTCTTGGGGGGTACTGAAAAAGCTTTTGCAGCGGGCGCTGATATTCGGGAAATGAAAGATCTTTCCTTTGCCCAAATTTATTCAAATGACTTTATTGCCCTTTGGGAACATATTGCGAAGCTTCGAAAGCCTATCATTGCCGCCGTGTCGGGGTATGCATTGGGAGGGGGATGTGAGTTGGCCATGATGTGCGACATCATCTTAGCGGCGGACACCGCCCAATTTGGCCAACCAGAAATCACGCTGGGTACAATTCCGGGTGCTGGGGGGACACAACGTCTTACGCGTCTTATTGGTAAAATGAAATCCATGGAGATGTGTTTGACCGGCAGATTGATGGATGCTGCAGAGGCGCAACAGTGCGGTCTTGTGACTCGTGTCGTCCCAACGACGCATTTGAAAGAGGAGGCTCTAATTTTGGCTCAAAAAATTGCTTCTTTTTCTCAACCCGTTGTGCAGATGGTCAAGGAAGCGGTTCGAGCAGCTGAAAACTTGCCTCTGGATCAAGGTATCCGTTTTGAGAGACTTCTGTTTCACTCAACCTTTGCCCTAAGAGATCGACAAGAAGGTATGGCGGCTTTCTTAGACAAACGCAAAGCTATTTTTAAACACGAATGAAGAAGAAAATATGACATTTCGTATCGAAGTTTTTAGGGGCACTGAAACTGCTCCTTATATTCGGGCTCTTGCAGATATGCGCTTGGAAACATTTTATGAATTTCCTTATTTGTATGTGGGTAAACTCGAAGATGAGTTGGCTTATACTCAATTATATACCTTAACACCCCATGGGATTTTGGTCATTGCCTTTGAGGGAGAAACGATTGTGGGTCTTTATTCTGGCTTACCGCTAGATACCCCAGGATCTATGATGAAAGTTTGGTCCGATAAATTGAAGGAAGAAGGTATTATCCTTGAAAATTGCTTTTATGCCGGAGAACTTATCGTTAAGCCAGCTTTTCAAAATAAGGGGATTGGGTCACAGTTGATGAAGCGCCTTCTTCGCGAAGTTGATGAAAGGGGATTTAGAGAAATTATGGGTGTTACGGCCATTCGCCCTTTGAATCACCCTCTTCGTCCCCAAAAATATTTTGATACGGATACCATTTGGGGTAAATATGGTCTTGTTAAAAGCTCTATTATTTTGACAGGTGCTTGGTTGACACGCCAGTCTGATGGGACCGCCAAAGTCGAAGACAATCAACTCGCTTGTTGGCTGAGAAAGAAACCAAGCTAGGTTTTTAGGGCCGAATTTTCATAAGGATAAAGAAGATTGAAGACAATGACTCCAGCAAATATTGCAGAAATTTTCACGCGCCTTCAAAAACAAAATCCTCACCCTCAAACAGAGCTTTATTTCACCAATTCCTACACCCTTTTGGTCGCAGTAATTTTGTCTGCTCAAGCGACTGACGCTGGCGTTAATAAAGCCACGAAAAATTTTTTCCCAACGATTGATACACCACAAAAGATGTTGGCATTGGGATTGGAGGGGTTAATATCTCATATCAAAACCATTGGTCTGTATCCCACTAAAGCAAAAAACATTATCGCCATGTCGCAAATATTGGTAGATCAGTTTAAAGGACACATACCAGACACACGAGAAAATCTTGAGAGATTGCCGGGGGTTGGCCGTAAAACGGCAAATGTAGTTTTAAATGTTGCTTTTGGGGAGCCAACAATTCCGGTAGATACCCATATTTTTCGTCTGGCAAATCGATTACAAATTGCACCCGGCAAAACGCCAATCGAAGTGGAAAAGGCCCTTGAACGAAATGTGCCTGAAAAATTTCGTTTCCATGCGCACCATTGGCTTATTTTGCATGGGCGCTATATTTGTAAAGCCCGTTTACCTTTATGCCCTACCTGCATTCTTAAAGATTTGTGCCCCTATGAGCCCAAGACAAAGTCGTAACTATCCTCCTCACCTTTTTGCTGGGAGATTATCTATGTAGTCTTGTATTTGCTCTAAGGCCATTCCCAACATATTTTTATCTGACTCTTTGGTAATTCGTGAATGAACGGGTGTATTACTGAGATGAGAGCGCAAAAGACCCAGCATATGCGGCGGACTTACAATGGATAACTCATCAAATTTTTGGGTCTGAAAAGCCTCTTTTAACATAGAGACAATCTCTTTTGCAAAGTTATCCTTTTGAAGTTCATGAGGGTCAGAGTGGGGTTCATAAGCGTGTCGGGCAGGGGATGCACTTTCAAAGGAGCGGCCGGGCTTGTCATTCCCCAATTCATGGGAGGCTTTATGGGTGTGGCTAAGATGAAAAATTTCTTTGAGTTTGCCAAAGGGGGCTACCCTTTCCATGACACGGGCGTTACCACCATCCGCTAACAAAATCCAATTCATTTTCTTTAATGTAGCTGTCATATTGCTCTCCTTATTCGTTAGGTTTAAAACACATTTAGAAAAACTTGATCAACATCTTAGAGTACCTCATACTCCCCCCCACAATCAATGATTTGTTTTAATTTTTTATGTTATTTAGAATAGAGGGGAAGCCTTCTTTTTTAAAAATTTTTCATTATACCCCTAATGTCAATTTTAATATAAAGTATGTCGCGAAGGTGTTGTAATTCTGAGACGCGTTTCATTAAGTTCAGTACATTTAACCATAATTAAAATAAGAAACTATATTCTAAATAAATAATAATTTTATTGAATTATTTTGCTATATAATATAACTTACATTCAATTAAATGAAATTACTAAAAATTATATAAAGGAGAATTTACAATGAGAATTTTGTCATTTTTTGCGATTTTTTTGGGAATGCTTTCCCCAACATTTGCGACGGATAAGGCCGAGGAAGCAAGCAAAGAATCCACACTTACAACTGGGGCATATTTTACGGAATTTAAAGAAAATGAGTGGTATAAATCAGAATTATTTACGGTCGAGTACCAGTCTTCACGTAGCCAAAAAGCTTCGACAAATTCATTTTGTATTGCCAACATATTTAATACATCTCGGGGAGAAATTGCCTTATATCCAAGTGACGTAGAGCTTAAACAAATAGACTATTTTCTCGGAAAATTTAATGACTTAGGGAAAAATACAGCTCAGTACTTGTCAACATTAACCTATAAATACGTGCCGGCAAAAGGATCTTCCCCCGCATTCTTGATTATTTCTCGCGTTGACACACCCAGTGCTGCAATGGGTAAAGGATATTCTCAAGCCTCACTTAAGTATTTTTTAGACGATTTTGTTGGGAAACATACAAATATCAAGTATGTCATTTCAGATTTAAGGAATGGATCTTGCCAACATTTTTTCCCTAAGTATGATTTTAAAAAAGGAATTCCCCAAGAAATTGATGGTCCTGATGTTGCAAGCGAACAAATGAGACACCCCTATTTTTGGGAATGTTCTTCAGGGGATAAACAGATTATTGCCCCGCTTGAAGGCGCTCAATCAACTGCTGAACAGTAGGGACAAAACCATTGGCGTAGAAAGGATCTTGGGCGAATCGATAGGCCTGGTGGCCTGCAAACATTAATTGGTGATTTACATCATCACTATGGCTAATCGCTAGGAGGCTTTATCGATTGAGGCGTATGTTCCCTTCTTTTAGAGTGAACATCCTTATTTTCAAAGGGAAAAATAGATTAAACTTATATGAGATTAAATTTAGTTTATTACTTTTTAAGTAAGATATAGAGCGTGTAATGGTATAAAATACAGAAAATACATCTTTTATTTTAGAGATTGTATTTTTGTAAAATCATCGCCATATCTAATGTAGAATCAAACAAAATTAAAGGGCCTAGATATTTTCTAGACATATTTAAAACAAGGAGTGCCTTGATGAATTTTATAAAAATATATAGCTTCAGCTTGTCTTTATCGTTGGGATTATCCCTTATATTGTTTCCCAGTGTGTCCCATGCGGTAGAAAGCGTAAATGGGGCGGCACCTTCCCTCTCAATAGAACCGTCCTCGGGTGTAAAGCGAGTCAATCCGGCTTTATACACCGCTCGCCATAAAACAGGTGTTTGGTTGGGAATGGAACGTCTCACGGGAGAAGGATCAAGACTTAATTTTTGGAGAAATTGGGTGAGAAGTGAGTATGGAGGGGGGCTTGGAAAAGGATATCATTCTGATTATAAACGCAAATGGATGGACGCAAATGGACATCTCCCGGAAGGATACCCTAAATTTTTAGCAAGAGATCACAATTTAGATACGGGTTTGTATAGTTTTCAAAGAGCCTTAGGAAATGTTTCATTAATAGAAGAATTCTGGGTTGCTTTTGCCTGTCAAAACGAAATTCAGGATGCCGCAGACATTACAAACGATCAAATCGAAATGGTAGTCACGGTGTCCACAGACAGAGATGCTCCCATGGTGACCCATATGGGAATAAGTCGTTCATTTCAATACTTATTGAATGCCCTCAAAGTGCACGATAGAAGAGATCTGCTTGAATATATAGGGCCTGATAAATTTAAAGAGAGATATGGGCCCTGTTTGCCACAGGAAACGGATTATAAGATCCATAAAGATCTATCTCTTATAGTGCATTCATTTGCAGCGCAGGTTATGCTCGTTGAATTTCCTCATAAACTCTTCATGATTACGACCCCTGCAGAAGTTATGCGCAATATTTTTCTGAAAAAATTTCCAGGCCTAGCCTTTGAGGGTGATAATGTTCAAAAAGCATCAAAAGAACATTGGAAGTTAAATTATGAAGATAGAGATACTCAAGTATTACTCTCTAGCAAAATACAGGGTCGCATAGCAAAGTTATATGAAGAAAAATTAGATATAGGAGTTAAAATTCGATTATTAAAAGACAAAAAGGACCCTTCGAATATTTTAGAAATAGATAGCTTAAAATCGCGCTTGATTGAAATTCAAAAAGAGATTGATGTTTTGATAGAAGAAAAAGCTCATCAAGAGGCCAAAGAGATTCAGGAAGCATCTGAAGCTTTGCCTTTTGATATGACCACTTCGCCCATACGTCGAACAACATATCCAGAAAAGATTCTTCAAATTTATAATCCAGAACGCACTCACGTGGTTTATGAATATAATGAGACGCAAGAAAGAATTACAATTGGGGATTTGACATTGACTGGGGAAGAAACGCGTCGATTCTGTTGGTTTAATGGTGGAGACATGGTTTTAAAAGACCATAACCCATTCGTAACGATTTTGTTAAAAGACCTAGCTCAATATTTCAACCAGTAAGCTTGGGGAACAAAGTTCCCCTCTTTATTGACCCGCTTGAAGGCGCTCAATCAACTGCTGAACAGTAGGGATAACCCCTTTAGTATAAAAGGGGTTAAAATATAGAGAGTATAATATTATAAAATACATATTTAATTTTAATTTATTTTAATTTATATTGTTCTGGAAACGTGTTGGGTATTCTATATTATATATTCGCGAGAAATCATGATAAAAGTTCTGTCAATAATCGCCATTCTCATCAAGATAATTCCCTCCTCATTTTGCATAGATGAGCGGGTTCAAGTCCCCATTAAAGAAACTTCGCTTACGAAAGGGCATTATTTTAAATCATATGACAAGGAAGAGGAGGTGTGGTTTTGTTCTGAAACATTTTTGGTAGAGTACCATTCTGCGCGTCTTAAATTATCCTCTTTCAGTTCATTTCTTCACGCAAATATTTTTAATACAAATGCTGGAGAAGTTGCCCTATATCCGGGAAATGTTGATAAAGAAAAAATAAGTTATAATGCAAAAAGGTTTAACGACTTTGAGGGTGAGGCTGCTGAATACTTATCTACCCTTACCTATGAATATGTTCCTGCAGAAAACTCATTTCCTGCTTTTTTAATTATTATCCACGTTAATACCCCTCAAGCCTATACAAATAGAGGGTATTCTCAAACTTGTCTTCAATATTTTATGACGCAATTTGTTGAAAAGCACACATACATTAACTATGTGGTTTCTGATTTGAGACATCATGCGTGTAGAAGTTTTTTCCCTAAATTTAACTTTAAAGAAGGATTGCCGGACACATTGAAAGGCGCCAAGAAAGACGTAATGACCCATCCTTACTTTTGGGAGCGTGTCAGCGACAATAAACAGATTAAAGACCCGTCTGCAACCGCTCTACCAGCTGTTGGACAGTGGGAACAAATCCCTGTGCATAAAAGGGATCCTGGGCGAATCGATAGGCCTGGTGGCCCGCAAACATTAGCTGATGATTGACGTCATCGCTATGGCTAATGGCTTGTAAAGTTTTTTGAATACAATAGGATCGAGGGTCAGCTTTGCGATGAGTTGATCCTTCTTCATTTTGAGCCCAGTTGCTGAAATTACAGGCTGATAAACATCCCATACAATTAATTTGATCCGTTAGAATTTCATTTTGTGTTGAGGGTGTGACAAATATTAGGGTAGAGTCTGGGGTGCGCATCGCATCCACATATCCAGCTTTTACCCAGGATTCAGCTTGTTCTTTGTCATGGTTTGTTAAATAAACAAGTCGTCCGCGTGCGCCTACAGGGAAGGGTTCTGTGTGTTCACCTACCGCTGCAATGCTATAAGCAACCTGGCGTTGCGATCTGGCTTCGAGGTCAAGCAAGAAATCATTGCGAACAGCGGATGAATAAAAGCCTGTCGGGCTAAAGCGATTGAGACGGATGTCCCCTTCTTTTAAGGTGAATAGCTTTTTTTTCCAAGCATCAGAAATCGGGCTTTCTTGAGTCAAAAGAGGCCGCGTCCCAAATTGGAAAGCGATGGGTCCAATTTCAGGGTTATCTAACCAGTCTTGCCACTCACTTAAACACCACACCCCGCCGGCCATGAAAATAGGTGTATTTTCAAGACCGCACTCCCGCATAGCGGCTCGCAGTTCGATAACACGGGGTAAAGGATTTTCAGGGTGATCCGGATGTTCGCTGTTGGACAAACCATTGTGACCGCCTGCAAGCCAAGGATCTTCATAAACAACTCCACCAAGAGAATCCGCAAAGCGATTATAGGCTCGCTTCCATAAAATACGAAACGCGCGAGCCGATGAGACGATGGGATAATAATGAACCCCATAATGAGCACAAATTTCTGCGAGTTTATAGGGCATACCTGCGCCACAGGTAACACCGTGGACTAAGCCTTTGACTTGGGAGAGTACGCCATGCAAAATAGGTTCCACAGCCCCCATTTCCCATAAAACATTCATGTGGATACGACCCATACCATTGGAGCGCTCATAGGCGATTTTTGCTTGAGTGATGCCACCTTGAATTGAGTATTGTACCAACTCCTCATGACGTTCACGTCGTGTTTTTCCGTGATAAACAACAGGAATGATATTTCCGTTGCTGTCATGGGCATCCGCATTCACAGCTGAAAATGTACCCACACCGCCCGCGGCAGCCCAAGCGCCTGAACTTTCTCCATTAGAGACAGCAATACCCTTACCACCTTCTACGAGAGGAAGGACTTCTCGACCTGAGATAATAACATTTTTCAGTGGCTTCATAACAGACGCTCCAAATGCATGAATGGTGCCGGATCTCAATCTTATAAGACCCCAAAGATACTCATTGTTTATTAGCTGTATTTTTTAGGAATGGCAAGATTAAGTTTGTTCTCTTCGTTGAGAAAGACACATCCTTCAGGATTATCTAGCTAGGGAACGCTTAGTTCTGGCCCGTTTTGGTTTTTGAGTATATCTACGGGGCCCCTTGGTGAGTTGTTCCAAGATTTGATTAATCGCTCCGTCGTTTAAAGCTTGTTGTTGAGGAGATGAAAATTCCTTTGCAACAATCGTTTTAAAAGTATCAGTGGTTTTTGCTGCGACTTTCTCTTGAAGAGTTTGAATAGCCGTGCTTCGCATACGATCAATCATATTTTCTACGGTTTGCTGGCGGGTTGCAATTATTTTATTAATATCTTGCAGGGCTTCTTCTTGCAGTATACGAGCTTGTTCTTCCGTACGCTTTGTTAAGGCGTCGATTTCTTCCAATATTTCTTCATGGTGGCGCTGTTCTTCGCGCAAAGCCTGCAGAGCTTCTTCTTTAGCTTTTGTTGCTTCTTCAAGCGTTTGGCGGATTGTGGCAATTTTGTGATCGAGGGTAGCTATGGATTTACGGTAACCAAGCCGATAGGCAATTCCCATAAATATGACAAAGCTCACGCATACAATGACTGCTGGATCCATCAGGAGCTTTTCCCTTTTTTAATGACATATTGCACATTTTTTTTGGCTTCTGCTGCGGTAAGAGTTTTCCCCAAAATGCGAAGGGAAGTCGTTTTTACAACTTGTGTAACTAAGGGTTCGATATTTTCAATGATGCCTTGTGTTTCATTTTCCAAGTTATCTCGAAAGGTTTTTGTCTTTGATGCGAGTTCTCCTTCTAAAACCGCGATACGACTGGCTTTTTGATGATGAATTTCCTGCAAGATTTGATGGAGTCTGACATGCGCATTCCCTCGGGCTTGAGCAAGACGGTCCAAATTTTCTTGTCTCAAAGTTTCACATGTACTTATCAAAGTTTTTGCTTCATTCCAATCTTCTTGGATACGCTGCTCTCTGGTTTCTAAGACGGCTGCTAAACGGGGGACAATATGCAGCCGCATCACGATACATAAGAATAAAAAACACAACAGTAGCCAAAAAATTTGCGTGGGAAATGTGGTGACGTCAAATTGTGGCATGGAAAGACATCTCGTTAATTTTGATATGCCAAATTAATTTATTGAGTCTATTTTGACAAAATAATTAATGCGGTAACGAAGGCTAATAGAGCAATGGATTCGGTTAATGCAAACCCAATTAATCCCACCTTCATTACATCATCTTTTGCGGAAGGGTTGCGAGCGATGGCGGTAATAAGGTTCGAAAAAATATTTCCCAGCCCAATTCCAACACCCAACAATGCCAACATTGCCAAACCTGCCCCAATCATTTTCGCTGCTGACATGTCCATTTGTTTTCTGCTCCCTTTAGAAATTAAAAGTTATGTTCTAAATTTAATGTAAATTTAAAGCATCATGCAAGTATATACACGTTAATATAGTAAAGATGTAGGCTTGAAGTAAAGCGATCAAAAATTCAAAGCCGGTAATAGCGACATTCATTGCGACGGAAATTAAGGCGACGGGAAAAAAAACAGTTCCCGCGAGCGCAATCGCAAATCCCGCGAATAGTTTTAACATGGCATGACCGGCAATCATGTTGGCAAAAAGTCGAATGGATAAGCTTACGGATCGGGTTAGATACGACATAATTTCTATGGGCACTAATAAAGGCGCAATAAGAAGGGGGATATTTTCAGGAAAAAATAGACGGAAAAATCGCCACCCATGTTTGGCGAAACCTATGCAGGTGACAGCAAGGAGAACCATGACGGCCAAGGAAAATGTGACAATTATGTGGCTCGTAAATGTAAAACTGTAAGGAATCATTCCCAACATATTTCCGGTTAATATGAACAAAAACAGACTGAAAATATAAGGAAAGTAAGATAAGCCGGATTTTCCGGTATTTTCGCGGATCATGTCAGAAATAAAAGTATACAGAGTTTCGCTGATAATCTGACATCTGTTGGGAATAAGGGCCCGCGAGTTAACGGATAGAGAGAAGAAGGCAATGATGGTCAGAGTTGTTAGGACCATGAGAAGAGATGAATTCGTAAAAGATACATCCCACCCTGCCAATTCTAGGTGTATCAAGGGATTTATTTTAAATTGGTGTAAAGGATCAACCATCCTTTTCCTCTTTTTGAGAAGAGAGAGTTTTGGCGTCTTGTGGCCCCCATAAGCCCAGTATGCGAAAAATGTTTAGCATTCCAGCAGCTGCGCCCAAAATAACCATGACCACGATACCCCAGGGTTGTGTACCTAATATTTGATCTACAGCATACCCTATCACGAGGCCGACGAGAATCCCTGACGTAAATTCAGTCCCGACTCGAAAAGCAAACCCGATCCCGGATTGAGGAAAAAACGGTTTTTTTAAAAGAGGTTGAGGAGGTTTCTTGCTCATACACTCATCTTTCTGATTGCTACGCATATTTTTTAAAAAAAATAATTTAGTCAACATCATTGTGGCAAAAAAAGTTGGGGAAAGATATACCCAACTTATTTGACTTTTATATATTTTGATTTATCATTCTTGTCCAAAGGGATGAGAGATTAAATAGTGACGGATGGCAGAATTTTTACGCTGATTCCTCCAAAGGGTTTGTTGAAACCGTATATTCGCTTCATTCATAAATTCTATCCAGGTTTCATATGTTTCTAAATTTGTAGGAATGACCATCTTTGTTTTTCCGTCGTCTTCGTTGTGAATTTGTTCTTCAAGAATCAGAAAATCTTGTAGAATTCCAAAGTCGTCCGAATCTGTATCATCAGGATAAAGAATTAACTTCGATACATAGTGATTTTGACAGAAGATAAATAGCTCTTTCATGATTTTCATTTGAAACTGTATCAAGATAATCGCGTAGAGGGTTTCATCTTCCCATATATAGGTGTTTAATAATTCGTCTGAAATCTGGGGGACATGGCACACGACTCTTCCGGGTTCCATAGTATGTTGCCCGTCTTCAATTTCGAGAGTGAGGTCGCACGTCAAGTAGTGCGAGGTATCCCGCGCTTCCATAATATAAAGATTGTGACCGCTAGTATAAACTGTTGCTGCAAAGGGGGTAGGAGGTAGTGACATTGTTGGCTCTTGTACCGGGGGCTCTTGGATTGGATTGGCTTGATAAACTAATTTTAACATCTTTGTTCCTCCGTTTATGGATACATGTATCCATTTAGAAACATACAAGAGATACATGTGTCAATTGTAAATTTGCTATAATTTATATATTTTTTTAAAAATTAAGGATATGAGCCAGTTTATGGGAAAAATTAAATTGGGATTTTGAAGGATAATTATTCAAATAAACTGAAAAAAGAAAAATTGGAATGACAGCGGGGTCTTAACCCTTTTTTAATGAAAAATCAACGGGGTTTGAAACATGTTGAATAGGAAGGTCTTGAATAAGTTCGAAAAGATGCCAATGTCGTGTGACTTGCGCAATCGAGTAAGCCTCTATTTCTTCAATGAGAGGTAAATTAGTCGTCTCATTGGTGCTTAATGTACAGGCGGTAATTTTGCGACTATTTGATTTAAGGACTCTTCGCAGATATTGTTGCCCTGTAGAGCTTTCAATGATACAGACATGCCCACAGAGTAATGAAAATTGTTTTTCGTTTGTTACTTTTTGACCCCCAACGATATCACCCTTGTTGTAAAATGGCGCCATCAAAGCATCAGGAATTGTCAAAATAATAGAAGAAGGGTTGTTTTTCTTGAAATAAACAATTTCATTTTGAATGTTAATATTATCATTGAGCACAAGGTCTTTGTTCTCAGTCAGATCTGCTTCTTTTCCGTAATATAGAAAGTCGAAGCTGACATCTATTCCTGCAAACAAGAATATGCGAGAATATTCCCGAGCTTTTTGGATGGGGAGCTCTCTTATCCCCAGTTCGAAGGATTTTAATGTATGCTCACTAATGTTGACTTCCCTTGCAAATTGCGAGCGTGTGAGGCCTGTTTGCTCCCGAAGTGTGCGAAGTCTATTGCCTCGTTCAAGTGTTTCATCTGTTTTGTGCATAAAACCATACTCTAAAATAAAAGGTGAATACAATGAGTTGATTGCAATGAACACCCTATAAAGTTAAATATTAATAAATTATTTTACGCCCACCTATGGAAATAATTTTTAAGGCAAAATTGGTAAAACTAATGAATTTTATTTATTAGCATTGCACAAATTCTGCTATTTTTCACTCCAAATTATTTACAAGATATATTCTAAATTTTAGGGATTATCTTTAGCGTAGGCTACACCCCTATAAGGCATTTTTAAAATGGGATCGAAGGTAAGATTCCCTGCGCTATCCTCTAACTTTTCAAAGTGCCGCACCCCGTAAAGGTATGCTATCGTCATGGGTATTGTAATAAACCAAAGTCCATAGGGGCCAAAATAATTGCCCAAATAAACCATGCCAAACGTTATTATAGCATATATAAGAGCTCTTGATAAGGCGAACAAAAAGCTAGCTAAAGTAAAACGTTTATATATGGGCAAATAACAAATAAAAACAGCTTCAGCCGGAACGCTATCTAAAGTTAAAAGGAGTATAAGAGCTTGTAACATAAATACGTGCACAGAGCTATTTATGTTTAAAATCAGAAAAGGTAAGGCAAGCATTAACAAAAATGTCATGCTACCACGGGTTTTAAGGATTTTTAAAGGATGAATTTTTGTGCTGAGAAAAGTTATAGAAACCAGAGGAAGTAGAAAATAAATAGACAAAACAAGGTTGTGTTTGATGATTCCTGCTGGCTCATACCCATAATCATTGATGAGCATGGGATTGAAATAGATGTATCCCAAATAAAGGAATAAGGGCCACCCACAAGATATTGAAAAATATGAAAATAGCGTTTTGAAATCTACGCTTTTTTTCCAAGTATGGAGAGATTTGTGCGAAGTCTTAGACGGCTGAGTAAAGTCTTCATGACGCTCATCTTCAGACAGGTCTTTATTTGCTTCTGCAAGACCTTCTTGGAGCTGTTGTCTTTTCAATTCAAGAAAATCAGGCGTTTCACGAAGACGTGTGCGCGCAACGGAGCCTACAACAGCAATCACGGCTCCAATCCAAAAAGCTAGTCGCCAATTCATATAAAAGGAGGTCACGAGAGTCGAAATTCCAAGAGCCACAGTTGTTCCAATTGAAGCGGCAATGGTTACAAAAGCTACGGCAGGATAAGAGGCTGGGCGACGAACGCTTTCAGCTACATAAATTTGTGCACCAACAATTTCGCCCATTGAGGACATTCCTTGTGCCATTCGGCAGATAATCATTATCCAGGTCGCTGTTATCCCTATTTGCGCATATGTAGGAAGATTGGCCATAAGAAGACAAGAAATAGACATAATGACGGTTGTTATAACAATGGTGGACTTTCGGCCGATTGTATCTCCCATCCAACCAAAAATTATGGCACCCACGGGTCTAAAAATAAAAGTTGAGCAAAATGCACATGCGGTGAGCAGGGAAGCTGTATGAGGGTCAGTTCTGGGAAAGAAAAGATCATTTAGGAGAACGGCCATATGGACATACAGCATGAGATCAAAGTACTCGAGAAAAGTACCAATTTGTAACAAACCAATTGCTTCTTTTTGGTCGCGGCTCAAAGAAGAAAAAAGTCCCATGATTTTCTGCCCCTCCACCCTTAAAGGTTTTTTTATACCACTATGAGTGATTCAATTTACTATCTCTGTCAACTCTAAAATGAAATTTTTAACCAAATTATCTATTTTGTTTTGATAATTATGCGCAAATATTTTGTATTCAGTTTTAATCTAAATTTGATAAGTTGCCTGTGAAAAAATAAGATACAATTTTAGGGAATTTGTTGAACCTATTCCTTCAGACTCTTTAAAAAATAAACAAAATTCTTTTATCAAATAGGTATGGCTATTTTTCCTGGTTTTAACCTTCCGTTAAGACCGCTTCTTCTAAACTAATTTATAGAGAGGTCAGGAAACAAATTATTTCAGGAGAATCTATAGTGATTTATACATTAAAATCCGCAGGTCCCAAGATTGAGGTCGACATGAAAGGTCGCTTAACTTTTGCGGATTATAGCAGCTTTCGTGAAATTACACAGATTGTTACAGATAACAACAGTAAATGTTGTTTGTTTGATTTGACGGAACTTGAATTTATAGATTCAGCAGGCTTAGGAATGCTTTTGATTGCACGAGATAAACTACACTCTGTAAACGGAAACGTTATCTTAAAAGGTGCTCAAGGCCAAGTTAAGAAAATGCTCGATCTTGGGCGTTTTGATAGTCTCTTTAACATAGAGTAAAATTGATGCCATCTGTACCTTCTGAAAAACTCGAAAAAAATCAAACAAGTTCCGACTCGTTTGTAAAGACTATAAAAAAAACCTCTGGGAAAGGTCCAGCTTTGGCAAAGCGCGCAGCTTTATTTGATGTCAGTCCAACCACTCAAGATTTGATTGATGCGATTCAAAATGACAATACGCTGCTGATTGAAGATACAAATTTAAAGAGAGGGTTGCTTGGATTTGAAGCTGCCCCCGGTGAGCTTGCTTTATCTCTCACAACTTTGACAGCCTATATTATAGATATTATTGCTGTTATGGATCATTTCCTCTTGCATAAAACTTATTTGCATCCTGTTTTGTGTGAGCAAATTTTGACCTCTACTCATGAAGTCGTCACAAACGCTATTCTCTGGAGTAACTTGGAAGTCGATTGCCCCAACAATCGCCAAAAATCATTAAATTTCTGTGATTTAATTAAAGATCGAATGAAGAATAAGATTTTAGCTCGCAGATTATTGAAAGTGAATGTTCACATAAATCCAGAAGCTGTGGATGTGGTGGTTATTAGCTCTGGAAAGGGTTTTGACTGGCATCAAGCTGTTACAAAAATTTCGAGTGATGTGCAAGGCTTAGCAATCATCCATTCCTTTGCTGATGAAATTATTGCAGAAAACGAGGGGAAAATCCTTAAGCTCCGCTTCTACACTTGAGGAACATCATGCTGAATAAGCACCAAAATGTAGGGCAGAGAAATGCTGCCTTTTATGATAGTCGCATTTTGGTTGTAGACGATGCGGCTTTAAACCGAGAACTCATCTTTAGTTACTTAGAAAGCGCAGGCTTTAAGAATTTAGAGGTCGCGAAAGACGGCAAAGAGGCCTTAAGTAAAATTGATACTTTTTTACCCGATTTAATGATTTTGGATTTAATCATGCCAGAAATGGGGGGAATTGAAGTTATAAAAGCCTTGCGCAGTAGCCAAAAGAACCACAACTTGCCGATTATCGTGCAAACTTCCATAAGCGAACCCGAAGAAAGAATGGATGCGTGGGCATCGGGCGCAAATGATGTAATTAGCAAACCCATTCACCGTCTTGAACTTCTCTCCCGAATTAAAGTTCAATTGGAAAATTCTGTTCTCTTACAAGAATTAGAAGATTATCATACGTTGGCTCAAGAAGATATTGATCAGGCTTTTGAAGTTCAAAAATCTCTTTTACCCTCTCCTGATTTTATTCAAGACTTAGAAAATCGTCATGGAATTAAAATCGATTCTCTCTTTGTGCCATCTCGTTTTCTAAGTGGGGATGTTTGGGGTATTCTTGATATTGGTCCAACGCAATTGGCGATCTGGATTTGTGATTTTTCAGGAAAAGGGATTCGTGCAGCCTTACATACCTTTCGTTTGCATACCTTGATTCAAGAATTTAAGCATTGCGCAGATGATCCGGGAGAAATAATTGATGCGTTAAATAGCCGCCTTATTCGCTTTATGCCTTCTGGACAATTTTCAACATTTTTGGTTGGGGTTATCGATTTTAAAACAGATACATTTACCTACACATCCGCCAGTGCAACACACCCCTTAGTCTATTTTCCCAAAGATAAAAAATTCGAGGTAGGCGATGGAACAGGCGTACCGTTAGGTGTTATCGATCGTCAAAGTTATCCTTTACGAACAATGTCTTTTCCGAAAGAATCCTCCCTGGTTTTATATAGCGATCTTTTGTGGGAATTTAAGGCTGTGCCAGGCGTATTTTTAGATGTGTCAAACCTGGATAATTTTGCCAAAGAATTAAACGGTCAAGGTTTAATTAAAACCGTTCGCCAACAAGTATCTTTATTAGGAGAGCCATCATTTTCTGACGATCTCACCCTCATTGAAGTAAGTCGTTTATCGCAAGGAAAAACTATTCATGAACCTAAGCTTTAAAAATTTTATTTTTAGAGATATTTTTCTTTATTTTTCTATTGCCATCGTCGTATGTCTGACCACGATTTTATTTATTACGTCCTCGAGCTACGGGATTATCAGAGCACATGATCTTTCCGAGTCGCGTATCCTTGTTGATAATGCATTTGACAACGAAATAAAAAAGCTATCTCGTCTCACGAAGGGCTATGCAAAAGGAAATCTTGCTTACTATAATTTAGTCCTGAAACCCAATAAACAATGGTTCAATGAGAATATATCTCTCGATTTAGAGAAGAATTTTGGCATTGATTTTACGGCTGTTGTGGATGGGGAGGGTAAAATTATATTTATGAATAGCCAAGATGAAAATATTCGTCAAAACATGCCTTCCTTTCAAAAGTCATTTCAATCGCTGATTGGTGGACTGACTCAAAGCAAGGGAAACAATGAATATCACGAGATGATCAAATACAAAAATATCCTATATATTTCAACAATTTCTAAAATTAATAAGTTCAGTGAGGCTTCAAATTTAAATAACTTAAAACCCAACTATCTTATTCTTAACCAAACTCTGGATGAAGCATTCTTTCAATCCATGAGCAGTACCTTTGGGATACGTAATTTACATTATGTTAAACAAAGCGACCAGCGTTTATTAGAAAATTATCAACACTTGCCTTTAAAAGAAAATAATAAAGTTATAGGGTATTTGGCATGGGTTCCTAAAAATACAGCTGATTCAGTTTTATATCGTCTTTTGCCAACAGGAATTTGTGTGACCTTGCTTCTTTGCGTCATCGGTATTTTAATGACGCGCAATGTGACTAATGCAGCGGCTTCTTACGAGGAAGTTATTAAACAATTAGTAAAGACGTCTCATCATTTAAAGGATGCCAAAGAACTAGCGGAAAAATCAAATACCGCAAAATCAAAATTCTTGGCTACGATGAGCCATGAAATTCGTACACCCATGAATGGAATTGTGGGAATGACAAGTTTATTAAAAGAAACAGAGTTAAATCCTATTCAAAGCAATTATGTGAATACAATACAAGTTTCGGCTGACGCTTTGATGAATATGCTGAGTAGTATTTTGGAATATAGTAAACTCGAGTCTGGTCAAATTGAAATCTATGAGAAGCCCGTGAATATTCGTGCTCTGATTCAGGAGGTACATGGACTTCTTCTACCTGTCGCATTACAAAAAAGGTTAAAATTTGATACTCTTTTGAGTCACCCGGTACCGGAAAATGTTAAAACTGACCCGGTACGCTTACGTCAAATTTTGCTCAATTTAACAACCAATGCCTTAAAATTTACGAACAATGGCCATGTACAAATAAATGTTTCAACGGCACCCTTGAGCGATACCCGTCAAGAAATGATGTTCGAAATTATTGATTCTGGAGTTGGTATTTCCAAAGAAGATCAGGTGAAAATTTTTGATGATTCCTTTTCAGAAAATAACTTGCTTCTAACACGTGCAGATGGATCAGGTCTGGGTTTAAATTTTGTGAAAAGTTTGGTTCATTTAATGGGGGGGAAACTGGGCGTTAAAAGTGAAGTTGGCTTGGGGAGTACGTTTTGGTTTAGTGTCCCAGTTGATATTATATAGTGCTGTGAGAGTTGATTTTTTCTTTCAAAATTAAGTGTGTAACCCTATCTTGAAACCCCAAGGTTTCCGTCAAATTTTACCATTTTTCTTGCTATATTATAAAATTTCCTGTATATTCAATATACTCAGCTACGAGTCGGGTAATCTTATTAAAGTCATACATTATCAAATAACATCAAAAAAAGGAGAAAATCCTTTTTCATTAGTCAAGGAAATATAAAATGACGCATTCAATTACACCAAAAGTTGTGTGGACTTTTATTTTTAACTCCCTGCGACCTTTCCCCGCGGCAATTACGACAATGGTTTTGATGTCTGTTGTGTGGGCGGTAGATCTTTCTTTGCGACCTTATATTCTTAAGGTTATTTTAGATCGACTGGCAGATAATCCAAAAGCAGAGGTATTTTCTTATCTAGCTTGGCCTGTCTTTTCTTTTCTTCTGCTTGCCTTTTTGATGCCAACAGTATCTCGTTTTTATGGTTATTTTGTGGAAATAGAAATGATTCCGCGTCTTCGGCAGCAATTATCGCAAACCGCTTTTGGAAGTTTTTTAAAGCAATCTCATGGTTTTTTTCAAAACCAATTTTCGGGGAGTTTAGGGAATAAAATCAATGATTTAAGTACAGATATACCGGATTTAGTCCAAACAGTTATTGACCGATGCTTTTCCACAATTCTGGCCCTTATCGTTGCCATTATAACCCTTTGGACTGTGAATACACGTTTTGCGTTGCTCATGGGAGGATGGACCCTAATGTTTTTTTTAGGTAGCCTTTTCTTTTCCAAGAGGTTGGTGAATTTGTCAGATGTCTGGTCAGAATATATATCCAAAATTACGGGACAAATTGTTGACTCTTTATCAAATATTTTGTCAGTTCGCTTATTCGCTCGTTCCCATCAAGAGGCATTGCGATTGGAACACTCCTTTGATAAAGCTGTTAGTGCTGAAAAGCAGCTTCAATGGACCTATTTCTGGATATGGTTTATTTATGGGTATTCCTTTTTCTTGGCTCAAGGCTTCAATATCTATTTTTTGATGAAAGGGTATCAAGAGGGCATTATTTCTGTGGGGGATTTCGCACTGGTTTTGACTATTAATATTGCCATTGTAGAATTTTTATGGAATGTCACAAAAGATTTTTCCCAATTATCAAAATCCTTGGGGAAGATTACGCAAGCTTTGCGGACAATTACCTTACCTGTTGAGATTGTTGATCATCCTCAGGCCCGTAGTCTCCAAGTTACAAGAGGGGAAATAGAATTTAAAGATGTGAAATTCCATTATAAAGGGACAAGTCCGCTTTTTGATAAGAGTTCAATCGTTATTCGGGCGGGCGAAAAAGTCGGTTTGGTTGGTTTTTCGGGCAGCGGTAAAACGACGTTTGTGAATTTAATCTTAAGAATGTTTGACGTGAGTTCTGGTCACATTTTTATTGATGGCCAGGATATTCGAGAAGTGACTCAAGATTCATTACATCAAGCCATTGGAATGATTCCTCAAGATCCTTCTTTGTTTAACCGTAGCCTAATGGAGAATATTCGATTTGGTCAAAATTACGCAACGGATGAGGATGTTAAAATTGCTTCAAAAAAAGCTTATGCCCATCTCTTTATTAAGGAACTGCCAGAAAAATATGACACGTTGGTGGGGGAGCGCGGCGTTAAATTATCCGGCGGTCAACGTCAGCGCATTGCTATTGCCCGTGTTGTTTTGAAAAATGCACCTATTCTCATATTAGATGAAGCAACATCCCAGCTTGATTCTCTGACCGAAACTTTAATTCAAGATAGTATTTGGGATCTTATGCAAGGAAAGACGGCCTTAGTTATTGCCCATCGTTTGTCTACACTGTTGAATATGGATCGCATTCTTGTTTTTGATAAAGGTAAAATTGTTCAAGATGGCACGCACCAGCAGCTTTTGGAACAAACGGGTTTGTATAAAACCTTATGGGCAGCTCAAGTTGGCGGTTTCTTACCTGAAGACAAAAAGCCCAAGTAATATTGTTAGGAACAAATTCATCTATAAACCTTGATTTTACTGGTATTTTCGTCTTACTCATGAGAATGATGATTGAGAAACTTACATGATAAAAAAGAACGTTAATATCTATGACTGACTCTTTACCCCAACAAAGGTATATTTGGGGGCGTCGCCAATCGCGCCCCTTAAAAGATAACCAACACCGAGCTTTAACTGAATTATGGCCTCAGGTCTCTTTGGAATTGCCCCAAAATTCACTTCTTAATCCGGTTGATATATTCCCCTCGACCGTTGAAGATTTATGGCTAGAAATTGGATTTGGTGGCGGCGAACATCTAGCGGCACAAGCCGCTCTTCATCCCGCTATTGGATTTATAGGGTGTGAGCCATTTGTTAACGGTGTGGCCTCTTTGTTGGTCCATATTCAAGAGCAGGGGCTTTCAAACATTCGTATTGTGAGAGATGATGCGCGGTTGTTGGTTGCCCGAATACCCCCTCAGTCTGTGGGACGCATTTTTGTCTTGTTTCCAGACCCCTGGCCTAAAAAACGTCATAATAAACGGCGCATTATTCAAAAAGAAATGGTCACTGCTTTGGCAAGAATTCTACGGTCAGATGGTGCCCTTTTTATGGCAACAGATGATGAGGGGTATGCTGTCTGGATGCAAAAAGTTATGGCGGATCATCCCGCATTTGAGTTGGATTTAGAGGGTCGAAAAAATGTTTATGAACGCCCCGAAAGTTGGCCAAATACGCGTTATGAACAAAAGGGAATTACCCAAGGGCGAGCCCCGGTCTATTTGGTATATAAGAGAAAAGTTTCTTGATACCTTTTAGAAAACTTCACCCTTGTAATTAAAGATTTATTTTTCTTTCTTCCTATATTTTGGATTGTAATGGGGAATAATTAAAAGAATAAGGGCTAATAAAGTGGTTAAGATAGAGACCATATAAAATTCAAAAGAAACCGCAAGACCAATAGCAGACGTGCACCAAACCATTGTGGCCGTCGTTAGGCCTCTTATGGTCCCGCCATCTTTAATAATAATACCGCCCCCTAAAAAGCCGATGCCCGTTACGATTTGAGCGGCAATACGGCCTGGGTCTCCATGACTAATATGAAGAGACAAAAGACCAAAAATGCAAGAGCCCAAGGCAATAATACCAAAGGTTCGGATGCCGGCCTCATGGCCTTTATATTCTCGCTCTAAGCCAATAATGGAGCCGAGAAGAGTTGCTAAAAATATTCGACCCATAAAATAAAAAGTATCTGAATTTATTAATTCCATTTTGCACCTGCTTCTGTATGGACTTGCCGTTCCTAAAGTATGGGTGAAAGAATAGATTTAGGGAGTGAAATTCATAAATTTATTCTGATTCAATTCCCCTAAAAAGTGTCAGTCAATTCTTTACCCCTTTATTTTGTAAGGGAAAATAGGCAAAGTAAATACTTTTATTAAAATTCAATTAATATTTATTTTAATGATGATTTTTGTATAAGTGGGGGGAATTGAAAGAAATTATGATTACAAATATCTGACGATAAGTTCTGAAATAATGAAGAAAAATAAGAATGAAAATGGGCTTTCGGGACTGTCTATTTCCTGAAAGCTTTTTGCAAACATTCAGATATCAACTTGATTTAATTCTTGACTGATAACACTTTCCTACAAAATAGGAGCGTGTACCCTCGCATATCTTTCTCTCGAGATTTCGCGAGTGCCACTGGCCATATTAGCAGCTGGTAGAGGATCCATCACCGGTATTGGCTCAAAGTTATGATTGTATTCTACCAGAACATAACCCTGATTGTCGCAATAGTCCTGGCACCAATTTTTTTGCAGTTCTTGAATGTTGACATCACGTGTTACAGGAATTTGAACCGGATTTTGAAAGTCGCCCCGGGAAATTTCGATTAAATCTAATTCTTGCTCGTAGGCTTGTCGACCAATGGCAGAAAAGGATTTTTCAAGAGTTTTGTAATAAATATAGGAAAGCCGTTTATTGGTAAACAACACAAAGCTCCAGATATTCTCTGGAAAACGAGAACTGGATTCTGATAGTTTCGCAGTTTCTTTGGTGTTGATATGCTTAAAAAGTTCATCATAGTTTTTAAACAAACCAATAACGGTTTTATCTGTTCCAAAAATTTGAATCATTTCCGAGGTCTCCTTGTTGAACTCCTCTTAATGGAGAGTTTTTCTCAAAGCATGTTCATCATGACATTTAAAAGCTTTGGAACTTCTATGTTTGACTAAGAGTTTGCAAAAAGATCACGCTAGGGATAACCAGCAATTTTTCCAGCAAGGAAAACACAAGCGAGCTTCGCCAAAAGAACCCAATGTTTCAATCATTAAATTAAATCGTTTGGGCACTTTCATGATCTTAGATTAAGTCTTACTTAATCAAGAGTTCTTAAGCTTTATATTTTTTTCAGCTTATCAGGTTTACTTGTTTCATTTTTAGTTATCAATGTATACCTGTGTCTATTATTATGTGGGGATAAGTATCCAACTGTCAACCAAAAACAAAAAATTTTTTAGTTTAGTCAAGGAAACGGCGGTTGTTAAAGGATAAATAAATAAGGGGATCAAAAAAAGATTTTTTCTTAATAAAATATTAAGAATTACCAAATTTTTAAGTCTGCGAATGCTTTTCGAATAGTAGGAGACTTTAAAAACTTTTAAGCCTTAACCACATTTTCTTTCGAACCCTTAACGCGCATTGTGGCATTACGGGTATCAATTACCAAGGGGCTATGGGTTACCAAAAAATCATAATCTATATCATCATGATCTGTACAAATGAGGACTGCATCATAAGAATTTAAGGTTTCTTTCGTCCAAGCAATTGATTCTTTGCCATTAATGACGGGGTGCTCGCGGGATTTATGGACGATGGGAACAAACGGATCGTAGTAGTCTACATGCGCGCGCTTGTTATGTAAGGCCTCAAAAATCGCTAAGGATGGACTTTCGCGAATGTCGTCGACATTTTTCTTATAAGCCATGCCAATAAGGAGGATACGTGAGCCGCTTAAACTTTTGCCAAATCGCATATCCAGAGATTCGCGTAATTGATTGATGACGTAATCCGGCATGGCTGTGTTAACTTCACCCGCAAGTTCAATAAAACGTGTGGAAACTCCATATTCACGCGCTTTCCAGGTTAGATAGAAGGGATCAATGGGAATGCAATGCCCCCCGAGGCCAGGTCCGGGATAAAAAGGCATAAATCCAAACGGTTTTGTCTTGGCGGCGTCAATAACTTCCCAAACATCAATCCCCATTTCAGAATAAATAATCTTCAGTTCATTAACCATGGCAATATTAATACAGCGAAAGATATTTTCTGTTAGTTTTACAGCTTCTGCTGTAGAGGTTGAGGAAACTTCAACCACTTTGGGAACAATTTGACTATATAAAGAAACAGCTAACGTTCGAGAGGAAGAATCATCCGCACCCACAACTTTGGGAATACTGGAAGTTGCATATTGCGGATTGCCAGGATCTTCGCGCTCCGGCGAATAGGCGACAAAGAAATCTGTGCCAGCTTTAAGGCCCCCGCGTTCTAAAATAGGGATAATCAATTCTTTTGTTGTTCCCGGATACGTTGTCGATTCTAGAACGATAAGCTGCCCTTTGCGCAGATTTGGCAGAATGGTTTCGGCAGTGGCAATCACATAACTCATGTCCGGTTCGCGATGACGGGTTAATGGTGTGGGCACGCAAATTAATATCGCATCCATGCGGCTAAGATCTTGGGAGTTGTGGGTCGGTTCAAAGCGCTTTTGTTTGAGTAAATTTTCCAAACAATCTTGGGGAAAACTCTTAATATAAGACGTCCCCTCTTTCAAAGTGTTTACGCGGGTTTCGTCCACATCAAAACCGATGACGTGAAATCCTTGATCCCCTAAGGCTTTAACCAAAGGTAACCCTACATAGCCTAACCCCATTACCCCTACAATAGCTTTATGGGTGAGAAAGGCTTGATTCAGCGTGTCGATTGATAGAGATGACATGAAAGTCCTTGAGATTGAATAGAATAACGATGACTTTTTTTACCGGAGTTGAGGGTAAATTACAAGTGGCAGATCAATATCTCAACTTATAAGTTTGATTCGTCATGATTAGGGCAATGGTTCAAATAAAGCCTCAAGATCTTCAGGTGTGATTGCCCCGCTACTGGTAGTTGTGCCATCAAAGACGCCCGCAAAAAGAGCGGCTTTATGGTGCTGCATATCGAGAATCTTTTCTTCAACCGTCCCCACGGTAACCAATTTATAGACGAACACGGGTTTATCTTGACCAATGCGGTAGGCGCGATCAGTAGCTTGATTTTCGACAGCCGGATTCCACCAAGGGTCATAGTGGATGACCGTGTCGGCAGCGGTGAGGTTTAATCCGGTGCCGCCCGCTTTTAAGCTGATTAAGAACAAAGGAACCTTACCAGACTGAAAGTCATTAATGGGGGTTTGTCGGTCTTTGGTTTGGCCAGTGAGAATGACATAAGGAATTTTTAGTTTTTTTAATTCAATTTCAATTAGGGCGAGCATACTTGTGAATTGCGAGAAAAGGAGAATCTTGCGATTTTCCTCAATCATTTCTGGCAACGTATCAATTAAGAACTGTAACTTGGCAGATTCTTTTACATTTTTAGCGGAATCAATTTTTAAAAGACGAGGATCACAACACACTTGGCGCATTTTTAAGAGCGCATCTAGAATAACAATTTGGCTGCGTTTTAGGCCTCGTTCCTCAATTTCAACTTGTATTTTTGAGTGCATGGCTAACCGCACAGATTCGTATAAATCTCTTTGGGTGGGGAGAAGCTCAATATGTTGAATGATTTCTGTTTTTGCGGGGAGCTCTGAGACAACTTCCTCCTTTGTTCGACGCAACATGAAGGGATGAACACGGCGTGTGAGGGCAAGCTGACGATCTTTGTCTTGTCGTTTCTCAATCGGTTTTCGGAATGTTTGGGTGAACTTCTTATTATCTCCTAAGAATCCGGGCATGAGAAAATGGAACAAGGACCAAAGCTCTCCGAGATGGTTTTCCATAGGCGTTCCGGTTAAACATAACCGATGCTTGGCTTGTAATTGTTGAACAATACGGTGCGCCATCGTATTCGGATTTTTAATCATTTGCGCTTCATCAAGAATAAGTAAATGATATTTATAAGCTAAAAGAATGTCTTTATCTCGCGACAAAAGCGGATAAGTCGTGAGAATTAGATCATTATTTCCAATATGTTCAAAATTTGTTTTGCGTTCGTTCCCTTGGAGAATAAGAACCTTTAAGGTAGGTGCGAAGCGGGCGGCTTCCGATTTCCAGTTGGTCATGAGGCTGGTAGGCGCGACTACCAGCACAGGATCTTGCATGCGGCCGCTTTCTTTTTCAACAATGATGTGCGCAAGCGCTTGAATGGTTTTTCCTAGTCCCATATCATCAGCCAAAATACCGTTGAGATTATGGTCGCGTAAGAATTGCAGCCAGCTAACCCCATCTTCTTGATAGTGGCGCAACGTGTCTTTAAAACTTTCAGGAAGGGTGACTTTTTCTATGGTTTTGAAATCCCGCAACTTATTCCCAAGTTCACGCAATTGATTAGAACCGAACCACCGGAGTTGGCTCGCTGCCATGGCATGTTCAAGTTCAGCAAGTTGCGCAGATTGCCAGGTGGATAGTCGCAAATGCCCTTCACTGGTTAAGGCATTAAAGTCGTAGAGTTCGATGAGAGTTCGCGCAATAAATTGAATTTTCTTGGCTGGTATAGGTAAATAGCGACCATCATCTAATTGAGTATAAATCATTTCTGAATCGCTGAGTTCGTCGTTTTCGACGGTTGTACGAACATTGGGATTGCGCAACAATCTCACAATATGTGGCAAAATATTAATGCGCTTCCCTTCAATTTCAACACCCATTTCCAGGTCAAACCAATCAATACTCGTGGTGGTTTGATTATCAATGTTCGCATACCATTCCCCAATATTTTTAATGGGCTGAAAAGGAAAACTGGGGTCTGTTTCAATCAGCCACCCTTCACTGCGAAGTTGCGGGAAAATTTCTTCTGTCATTTTCATGGCCGTTTGAATGATCAATTCATCGGTTACCAAACCCAAACTGCCTGGTGTTTTGGCATCAAAAATGAGATTGCTCATCTCAAGACTAAACGGATCGATTTGATGAGCGAAATCGCCTAATTTTTTCCATTGTTTGAGGAGAGGATGAGATAAAAATTCTTGTTCGGCATTACTATTGCGGGCAATGACACTGGACTCAACACTTTCTGTCAGAGGCACTTTTCCTTGTGTATAAGCAAAAGAAAGGTGCACCAGGAATTTTTTCTCATCTTGGGTTATAGACCACGGGCGCACTTTAAAGCGCACCGTATTTGTCATGATACGAAATATTGGTGTCGGAATTTCGTCTGTGCTCTTGGTTGCAGACCGGGGCGTAATCGGGGCAGAGTGTTTCGAGACGGCTTCAATGAGAGTTGCGGCTACGTGTGGACAATTATGGTCCATGGGGCAAGAACAATATCCATCAACGATAAAGTTGCCCTCTTTAAAACTGACAATAATATCTGTGCTGTAAGTATTTTTCTCAGTTTCTTGAATGGTAGATTTATATTTCCAATGCCCATATTTATCGTGACCAACCTCAAGACGCGTCACGCGATTCTCTTTCTGGTAGACGCCCCCTTTTTCAAAAAGTTGGGGATCAAAATCCTTTTCAATATCAGTTAAAGTGAAAAACGGCGTTGATTTCATAGATATAGATTTCATCACTTTTCATAGGCTCAAAAATTGAAGAACTATAATAGATAACAGTTATTTTAATAATTAAGCAAGACAAAAATTAATTTTGAGAGAAGTTTATACGTAAGACAACATTTTTAGATTTGCCATAACGTGCTTTGGAAAATATAAAACTCTCTAGGGCGGCTGACAAATTAAATTATTATCGTGTTGGCCATTTGATGGTTGGGAGAAAGGAAGGCAATACAATTATTCGCAATTCTTTTCTTTAATAACAAATAATTGAATCAGATTTCCCAGTTCATGTTTGTCACGGCATATCGCGGGGTAATGTCTCTTTGAGCGCATAGATTTTGAAGTAATGTCGGTGTATTTGCCGTCAATTTATAATCGTCAAGAAGGTCTTCATGGTGAATGCCGCTCATAACAAGAACGCCATCGATATGGTAAGATTGCGCGCCTTTAATATCTGTTGTTAAAGAATCACCGATGGCTAAAATGCGAGAGGTAGGGGTGCCGTCCAACAATTTCAGGACAGGTTGATATACAGCTGGGTAAGGTTTGCCGTGATAAAAAACATCGCCGCCCATTTCCTCGTAACGGTGGGCAACGCCGCCGCTGCATAAAATAATTTTCCCGTTGTGAACAACGACACGATCCGGATTTGCGCACAACATGGGGAGCCTACGCTCACGTCCCTTATTTAAAATCTCCTCATAGTCATTGATGTGTGTATACTCCGCACCGGTCATTAGGATAAAATCTGCTTCATCAGGCGTGCTGGCTTTTTCATAAGGCAAGCCATCGTACATAGGATGATGAAATGCTGGTCCAATATGATAGAGGCGTTGACCCAAACGTTGATGCCAGGCGTCCGGTCGATTTTTTAAGCCCTGATGCGTATCTTCACCGGAAGTATAAATGTGCGTATACAAATCTCGAGGAAGTCCCATTTCTGCCAAATGGGCTTCTGAGGCAAAGACGCGACGCGGAGAGTTAGATAACAAGAGAGTTGTTTTTTTTAAGTCTTTTAAATTTTTCAATGTTTCGAGAGCATGAGGGTACGGCTTAATGCCATTATGAATGACGCCCCATAGATCTATGATAAAAGCATCGTAATGATCAATGACATCTTTAATGCCGGTAATAAATTGGGAATGCTGGAATGGGGACATCGTAAAAGTACTCTTTTCACAAAATTAAAAAAACGTTAGGGGAAATTACCCTTTTGCGTCAAGAAGATTGTCAAATTCCCCCCTTCTCTATGTGGGGGGGAAAGAACATTGTGTTTTCTATAAGACATCCCATATATAAGAGGAAAGGAGCATATGATGAATCAAACACAAAGCGAAACATTAAATTCTGTTCAAACAATAAACCTTCGCGAGCTCATCAAAAGTAAACTGCCCCCCAAATTTGTGGGCGCCCTCTTTATGCTTCTTTGGGCTTTAAGTTTTAGTACAGCGATGGCATTTGCCAAGACCCTTTCTCCTGAAGTTGATAGTGTTATGGTGATGTTTATGCGTTACTTTTTTGGATTGGTATTTTTTACCCCCTTTATTATTCGTGCGGGTACCAAAGGATTTACCACTTCAAGACCCCTCCTTCATTTGATTCGTGTTGTGGCATTGGGAATTGCCGTCAGTTGCACTTATTTCACTTATCGAAAATTACCCTTAACTCTGGCAACATCTATTGGCATGTCGGGGCCTTTATTTACAACTGTGCTGGCCATGATATTTTTGAAAGATCATATTCGCTTTTCAAAATGGATGTTAATTATTTTAGGATATGTTGGCGTCATTGTTGCGGTGCGTCCCCACGAATTAACAATTAATATTGGTGTGTGGACAGCTCTTTTGGCCAATTTGTGTGCGTCGCTTTCTCTAATTTGTGTAAAACTTCTCACGCGCACAGAAAGTACATTCACCTTGATGCTTTATGCGAATACAGCCACTACATTTATTGCTAGCCTTGTGGCTTTTGTGGTGTGGGAAACGCCATCACAACCTGATCTTCTGACTCTTGTGGCTGTGGGAGGATTTGGTGTTTTCTCTCAGTATTGCAGTGTCACGGCCATGCGACATGCAACACCTTCTTTTCTGGCACCATTTGAATATACGCGAATTTGTTTTGCTATTCCCATTGGGTATATTTTCTTTAATGAAATTCCCGATCTGGGAGTCATTTTGGGAAGTTTGATTATCATATGTGCAACTTACGGCTTGACGCGCATTGAGCAAAAGTAATGTCATAAGGGATTTGTAAAATTTAAAAAACCTCTCCCTTTGTGCTTCCCAAGGGGAGAGGAAATCATATTACTGATTGACAGCGATGCTTGATCGTAAAAGGTTTTTCGTCAAATATCCTTCTACATGTGTTCGCAGTTCAGCTAATTGTCCTGCGAAGAAATGATCCGCCAAGGGAACCATACGGTAGTCGATATTAATGCCACGTTGGAGTTGAAGTTTACTCACTAAATTTGCAACAGAAGTATGGGGAACGATGTCGTCCTTCTCCCCTTGCAAAATTAATCCGGGTACTGGACAAGGAGCTAAGAAACCAAAATCATAACGATCTGCTGGGGGGCTAATGGAAACGAATCCCTCTAATTCAGGACGACGCATCAGAAGTTGCATGCCAATCCACGCTCCAAAAGAAAATCCTGCAACCCAGCATGCGGAGGCATTGGTATTATTGGCTTGGAGCCAGTCAAGAGCGGATGCTGCATCATTGAGCTCTCCTTCCCCATTATCATAAGTTCCTTCGGACCGTCCAACGCCGCGGAAATTAAAACGAAGGGTGTTGAATCCACGTTCTGCAAAACTTCGGTAGAGAGCGTAAACAACTTTATTGTTCATCGTTCCGCCATGTTGGGGGTGGGGATGTAAAATGACTGCAATCGGTGCCCCATCTCGATGGGTTTGGTGATAGCGTCCTTCAATGCGCCCAGCGGAACCATTAAAAATTATTTCTGACACAACGTTTCCTCCTCCCCTTAGATTTTAGGGGCCTTATATAGAGTGGCCCACAAAACAATACTTGACCAATTTAGTCGGAATAGGTATTTCTAGTTCTAGATGTGGATCCATTCCTCAAAATTGGTATCGATATAAAATATAACGATATCGCAAGAAGTGTAACATGGCTTTTCAAGAACAGCTATGAAAAACGAAAGAGATTTTATGCGTTTAAGCACAAAAGCACGATATGCGGTAACAGCAATGGTCGATGTGGCTTTAGAGGAGGGCTCTGGGCCTGTATCTTTGACGACTATTTCCAGTCGCCAAGAGCTTCCTTTGGCTTATTTAGAACAGCTTTTTGGTAAGTTGCGAAAAGCGGGCTTGGTTAAAAGTAGTCGTGGTTCCGCAGGGGGATACGCTTTAAATCATAAAGCTCAAGATGTCTCTATATTAGATATTATTTCAGCAGTGGACACTCCCTTGAAGGCAACGCGCTGTGAACATGAGTCGGCTAACGGCTGTCGTGCAACGGGAGAACGCTGTATCACCCATGACTTATGGGATGAGTTAGGAGCCGTCGTTCAATTGTTTTTGGGTCGAGTCACTTTGGCGGATGTTTGTGAAAATCGCATTGCCGGTATGGGGCGATTTGGAATGTTTATGGATCTCTCTTCCAGCAAAGATCAGCGTGTTGCATGAGTTTGTATTTGGATTACAATGCAACGGCTCCGTTGTGTGAGCAGGCCAAAAAAGTGATGATTGAGGGAATGGATTGGTCTGGGAATGCTTCGTCGGTCCATCACTTTGGGAGACAAGTTCGTCAGAAAATTGAAGAAGCCCGCCAAAATATTGGTGATTTTTTTCAAGTGAAAGCGGGAGATGTTATCTTTACGAGTGGCGCAACAGAAGCCAATCACTTATCTCTTTGCGGGTTTGAGGGGCGCGTAATCGTTTCTGCAATTGAGCATGATTCAATTGATCAAGCCCGTCCAGATAGAGAAGTTTGTCCGGTTGGCCCCAAAGGTACTATCGATTTAAATGCTCTGGAGGTTTTATTACAATCACAGGAAGGTCCTGTTCTCGTTTCGATAATGGCTGCAAATAATGAAACAGGCACGATTCAACCTATAAAAGAAGTTGTGGCCCTTGCGAGAAAGTATAACGCTTTTGTCCATTGTGATGCGGTGCAAGCTATTGGAAGAATACCTTTGTTATGGAATGGAATTGATCTCTTTTCTGTTTCTGCCCACAAGTTGGGGGGGCCCCAAGGTGTTGGAGCATTGATTATGAGAACGGACATGCCTTTAAAAGCACAGTTACGGGGTGGGGGCCAAGAGCGATCGTTTCGATCAGGAACGGAGAATTTTTTGGGCATCTTAGGTTTTGCGGCTGCCGTGATGGCGATAAAAGAGCAAAATTGGAATTTTGTTAAGACTTTGCGAGACAGACTGGAAAGTCAACTGAAGGATCAATGTTCGGATGTCATATTTTTAGGTCATGAGGCCCCGCGCTTACCGAACACTGCAGTTATTGCAATGAAGGGTGTGAAAAGTGCAACGCAAGTTATGAATTTTGATTTAGCCGGGATTGCTATCTCTGCGGGATCGGCTTGCTCATCTGGTAAAGTAAAACGCTCTCGTGTTTTGGCCGCTATGGGGATTGCAGAAGAATTGGCTGCTTGTTCTGTCCGGGTTAGTCTTGGGCCTACGAGTTCAGAAGAATTGATCGATCGATTTGTGGATGTTTGGCTAAACATATATGAGCGAGCTCAGGCAAAATGATAAATGATTTTAGGGTTTTTGGAGACAAAAAAATATGACACCGTCACAACAAATATATTTAGATTATCAGGCAACGACCCCATGTGATCCCCGTGTTGTCGAAAAAATGCTGCCTTATTTCACGCAGATATTTGGCAATCCTCATTCTCGAAATCATCCCCATGGCTGGATGGCTGAAGAAGCGATTGAAAAAGCCAGATCTCAAGTTGCTTCTCTTATTCAAGCCGATCCACGGGAAATTATTTTTACCAGTGGCGCAACAGAGTCAAACAATTTGGCGATAAAGGGCGTGAGTGATTTTTATAAGGATACAAAAAATCATATTATTACGTGTGTTACCGAACATAAATGTGTCTTAGATAGCTGCCGGCATTTAGAAGAGGATGGTTTCAAAGTCACTTACCTTCCTGTCCAACCGAATGGATTAATTGAATTGAATGCCCTTCGAGCTGCAATTCGTCCCGAAACCATTTTGGTTTCAATTATGGCCGTAAATAATGAAATTGGTGTGATCCAACCTCTCAAAGAAATTGGGAAAATATGTCGCGAAGGTGGTGTGTTTTTTCACACGGACGCCGCTCAAGCTGTCGGTAAAATTCCTTTAAATGTTGAAGAAATGAATATCGATCTCCTTAGTATTTCTGGGCATAAAATCTATGGACCGAAGGGCATTGGGGCTCTTTACGTTCGTCGCAAACCACGTGTTCGTCTACAAGCGATTATTAATGGTGGAGGACAAGAACGAGGGATGCGCTCCGGAACTCTTGCAACACCTCTATGTGTTGGTTTAGGGGAAGCTTGTGCAATTGCCCAAGAGGAAATGGCCATGGAATCAGAACGACTTACGGGCTTAAGTGCTCGCCTTTATCACGGATTGACGAGCCAATTGGCTGATGTACAGTTGAATGGTGAGGGGGCCCCCCGCATTCCCGGCAATCTCAATTTAAGTTTTGCTTATGTTGAAGGGGAAGGCTTAATGATGGGCATTAAAGATTTATCTGTTTCTTCCGGTTCAGCATGTACTTCTTCTTCACTTGAGCCTTCTTATGTTTTACGTGCTTTGGGTGTGCAAGAAGAAATGGCTCATACCTCAATTCGTTTTGGAATTGGCCGTTTTACTACAGAAGAAGAAGTCGATATTGCGATTCAAAAAGTTGTGACAGCTGTAAAACGGTTGCGCGAAATGAGCCCTTTGTGGGAGATGGTCCAAGAGGGCGTAGATTTGAAAAATATTAAATGGTCAGACCACTAATTTAAAGGAGAGAGAAAATGGCTTACAGTCCTAAAGTGATTGATCACTATGAAAACCCGCGCAATGTTGGTGCGTTTGATAAAAGCGATGCCTCTATTGGAACTGGGTTAGTTGGCGCGCCTGCTTGTGGTGATGTTATGAAATTGCAAATTAAAGTGAATGAAGACGGCATTATTGAAGATGCAAAATTTAAAACCTTTGGGTGCGGTTCTGCTATTGCTTCCAGTTCTCTTGTTACAGAATGGATTAAAGGAAAAAGCTTGGCTGAGGCCCAAGCTATTCGCAATACAGAAGTTGCTCAAGCTTTAGCTCTGCCTCCCGTTAAAATTCACTGTTCAATTTTAGCAGAAGATGCTGTGAAAGCAGCCATTGCAGATTATCAGTCCAAGTCTGAAACCAGAAAATAAGCAGCAATATAAGAGAGAAATCATGACACGAGCCGCTCCTCTTACAATAACGGATTCCGCTTTTGAGCGCGTCAAGGCTTTATTAGCAGCTCGAGGAAAACCGTCTGTTGGTATCCGCATTAGCATTCGCACAAAAGGATGTTCGGGGCTATCTTACTCAATAGAATATGCCGACGAAAAAAATCCGTTAGATGAAATGATGGAACAAGAAGGAATCACGATTCTTATTGATCCCAAAGCAATCCTCTTTATTTTGGGAACAGAAATGGATTATGTGGAAGAAAAAATGCAATCTGGTTTTGTTTTCCGAAATCCCAATGAGAAAGGGCGGTGCGGTTGTGGAAAATCATTCCATGTTTAAGGATCTTCAAAATCCTTTTGAAATTTTAGGGATGGAAGCGACATTTGATGTTGACCAAACTGCGCTTGATGCTGCTTATTTTGCCCGCCAATCCTTAGCCCATCCGGATCGCTTCATTCACCATTCTGAACCTGAACGCCAGGCGGCAACAGCTCAAGCTTCTTCCCTAAACTCTGCTTATGAAACCTTAAAAAATCCCACTTTACGAGCAAAAGCTCTTTTGACTTTGAAGGGGATTGAGATTCAAGGGGAAGAGGGAAAATCAGTTCAAGATCCTCAGGTTTTAGAAGAAATGATGGATTTGCAGGAAGCTGTTTTTGAGGCACATTCTCCACAAGATGTCAGCCGGATTGAAAACCAAATTCAAGATCGTTACCTTCAAGTTATACTCTCTTTTGGGCAGGCTCTTCAAAAAAATCTCAATCGCGAATTGCCGGGGCTTTTTTTACGGTTGACGTATTTATCAAAATTGAAAGAGGATTTAAAAGTGCGCCAAACCCAAGCCTCACTAAAAATGCTGTAGGGAGGAGAACACCTCACATGTTGCTGCAAATAACAGAGCCCATATCCACCCTCGTTCAAGAAAAACTTTCTCAAGCTGTAGCTATAGGCATTGATTTGGGAACAACAAATTCTGTTGTCGCTTATTCGCAAAATCAAAAACCATTTGTTTTGCAAGATGCGCAAGGGGTCAGTTTACTGCCGTCGGTTGTGGCTTATTTGGATGGGACCGCACCGATTGTGGGCGAAAAGGCCATCGACTTAATTGAAGAAATGCCAGACTGTGTGGTGACATCTTCAAAGCGCTTGATGGGACGTTCAGGTTCAGAAGTTGCTGAGATAGCGGGAAATTTTGTACACATAATGACAGATCAAGACTCTCAGGACAAAGTGGTGAGATTGATAATTGGTGGCCAGGTCAAAACGCCTATTGAAGTTGCAGCAGATATTTTACGTGAACTAAAAAATCAAGCTGAAGTTGCCTTAAAACAGCCTATTGAAAAGGTCGTTATAACGGTGCCGGCTTATTTTGATGAAGCTGCACGGCAAGCGACTAAAGAAGCTGCAGCTCTTGCGGGTTTGCAAATTATGCGCTTGATTAACGAGCCTACGGCTGCCGCATTAGCCTATGGTTTAGATCACGGGATCGAAGGAATCTACGCTGTTTATGATTTTGGAGGGGGAACATTTGATTTCTCTCTTTTGCGCATGACAAAAGGTGTGTTCCAAGTGCTGGCAACAGGAGGTGATGTTGCCTTGGGCGGCGATGATATTGATCGACTTATTTTAGAATATCTCCGTCACATGTCGTCTGGAATTGAGCTCCCGACCAAATCTTATAAACAAGCCTTAAAAATAACGCGAGAAATAAAAGAATACTTATCGCACCAGGAAAGAGGGATGTGGGCGCTGCCCGGCGGAAACGAGTGTCCGTTAGATCGTCAAACATTAGAACAATTAGCAGCCCCACTTGTTGAAAAAACAATTGATATTTGTCGTCAAGTCTTAATAAGTGCAGATTTAAAACCCAAAGATATTCATGGTGTTATTCTAGTCGGCGGCGGAACTCGAATGCCGTTAATTCAAGAAAGAGTATCTGAATTCTTTGAACAAAATCCTTTAACAAATCTGAACCCTGATGAAGTCGTTGCTTTAGGGGCAGCTTTACAAGCAGAGGCTTTAACTCACGGATCTGAAACATTGCTTTTGGATGTAACCCCATTATCATTAGGTATAGAAACTATGGGGGGGCTGGTTGAAAAAATTATTCCCCGCAATACACCTATACCCGTAAGTGTTAGTCAAGAATTTACGACCTACCAAGATGGGCAGACGGCCATGAAGATTCACATCCTACAAGGGGAACGTGAATTGGTGGAGCATTGTCGTTCTCTTGGAGAATTTAATTTAACGGGTATTCCGCCTATGACAGCAAATGCGGCCAGAATTGCTGTAACATTTCAGGTTGATGTGGATGGGTTATTAACGGTCTCTGCTACGGAGAAAACAACGAATATCAGCCAAGAAGTAACTCTAAAACCGTCTTATGGATTGACGGAAGAAGATTATGTGCGCATTTTGCGTGAAAACGTGGTTCATGGACAAAAAGACATTAAAAATCGTCTTTTGATCGAAGCCAAAGTTAAAGCGCAGCAGTTGCTCCATCAATTGGATAAGGCTATTAAAGTTGATGGCGATTTATTGACAGCCATAGAACATAATAATCTTCTTCAAGCTATGGAAGCTTTAGAGGAACGCTTGACAGATGGAGACCAAGACGCCATTGTAAAACGACAAAAATTGTTGGAGTCTATCAGTGCACCATTTGCGACACGCCGGGTAGAACGCTTGGTTGGAGAAGCGGTAACTATTTCTTCCCCACCAGAGAAGTAAACAAATATATTGGAGTTTTAAGACAATGCCAAAAATGACATTTATAACCCCATCAGGTGGTCGCGTTGATGTAGATGCACCGGTTGGCCTATCAATTTTAGAAATTGCTCATCGTAATAAGGTGGAGTTAGAAGGCGCTTGTGAAGGATCGTTGGCTTGCTCGACGTGCCATGTCATTGTGGAGTCGGACTGGTATGAACTTCTTAGTACTGCAACAGAAGATGAAGAAGATATGCTGGACCTTGCCTTTGGATTGACACAAACTTCTCGATTGGGGTGTCAAATTATAATGACAGATGAACTTGATGGCCTGGTGGTTCGCTTGCCGAATGCAACCCGGAACATGATGGTTTAGATGAATTGATATTTTCAGACATCCTACTTATTTAAAAGAAGGTATGTTTACGTTATTCTTTCTTATTTTAATCAATAACAAAGGAACGATAATGAAATTCGTATCTTGCTTCTTAAAAGTTATGATTTATTCTATAGCAATCATATTTACGGAAAATGCAGGGTTAGCAATAGATCAATTTCATGAAACAAGTCCCCTTTTGGATTCCAAAAAAGGAGTCTTTGAACTTCATCAAGTTCATGCGCAATCAGCTCGCATACCTGTTTGGCCCCTGGAGCAAAATGTTCCCCTAAATTTAAGTTATTTAAATGTAGGAAAACTAAGGGAAGATTGTGACAAAGAATTTCAAAAATTATATGGTAATAATGCCCTAACGCCTTACAAGGTTGGTCTATTCTGCGTAATGAATTTATCATTAGCCCCTTTTACTCTGGCAAGTTATACTTTACAACCAGGCATGTTTTATGTCTTTGCAAGTGCGTTTAATGAGAGTGAAACCACTGTACATATTCTCAATGAAGACATTGTTTTTGCTGAACAAGCGATTATAGATAAAATAATAGGGGTGCACACATTTGGTGTACATCTTACTGCCGTGCCCATATCATCCCCTTTTATGTCTAAAGTTATTGTGATTGGGGAGAATACGTCTTTGGAGAGTCAAACAAAAGAAGCCATTCTCATAAAATTTCGTCAGTATCAACAAGAGAAAAAGAACATTAAATTGAATACTCTCTTAATTCCTCAATTCTGCTGCTTCCTAGAAAATCCTGCAGCCTATGAAGAAAATCTTAAGCTTAAAAAGGTTGTTTTTGTTCGAGAAGAAACACTATCGTTGAAAGCAGAATTTTCTGAGGCACAACTTGCAAAATCTTAGGAGAGTCTTTGCTTCCTTTTTCCATTCAAAATAATATTCATTCTCTCTTGAAAGGGTTAGATTCAAAAGATCCTTTCATAAAGGCTCGTGCGGAACAATCAGAGAAATATCGCGCAGTTGGGGGGCAAATTAAACCCGGGTTTGCTTCTCAAAAAGAGGCAATTGCCTATATTATGTCACGATTCCCCGCAACTTTTGCAGTTGTAGAGACCATCTTATCGACCCTACCGTTAGAAGATATTCAATCTGTTTTAGATTTAGGTGCGGGACCGGGAACAGGTTCTTTGGCAGCAGCGCTTCGTTGGCCCTTGTGTCAACACTTTCAGCTTGTTGAAGGGGATGCATATATGAATAAATTGTCGCAACAAATTCTTAAAAATATTCCGGAAATTATAAGCCAGTCATTTTCATATTCTCCCGAAAATCTTTTGCGCTACCCTTTTAAAGATACACACGATCTCGTGATCTTATCTTATGTTTTAAACGAACTTTCTTCTCAAAATCAAAGTCTTATCGTGAAGAAAGCTTGGGAGAAAGCCACAAAAGGACTGGTAATTGTTGTTCCGGGAACACCCACTTGTTATCAGCAATTAATGATATTACGAGATTTATTAATTGAGATGGGGGCGTTTATTGTCGCCCCCTGTCCTCATCATGAAGATTGCCCCCTTCCAAAAGGTGATTGGTGTCATTTTTCAACACGGCTTTCTCGGTCATTGGCGCATCGCGTTATCAAGGATGTTTCTTTGCCTTATGAGGATGAAAAATATAGTTATCTTATTGCCTTGCGAGAAGCTATACCCCGGACGGGTACAAGGGTCATTCGCAAACCGCTGAAAAGGTCTGGTCATGTAATACTTGATTTATGTACGTCGCATGGTCTTCAACGACAAACATTGTCCAAACGAGACAAAGATTTATATAAGAGGGCAATTGAACTGGCTTGGGGAGAGAGTTGGGAGAGTGAGTAAAACAACTCTTTTCAAGGCAGAATTGCGTTAGGTCCTGAATAAGTTGTAAACAACGCAAAATTTTGGTATAGTATATTTTGGTGCTGCTGGGTTTGATGGGGTTACATCCCCGGACCCTAATTAACTTCTCGGAGGCTGTCCCTACCAAAGCCGTGGTTTTGGCATATGGTTTCCACCTGCTTGTCAGGTCGCGAGAGGATCAAAATTCCGCCGGCTCAAGTGGCACCAATTTTTATTTTAAATTCCTTATTCTTCTTTAAATATTGTCATTTTTTACGATTATTTAAAAAGTAAACCTGTATATATATAAAAAAAAAGAGGACTATGGAAAGCCCCCTTAAATACTAATTTTATATTTTTTATTAAAAAAATTGCTTAACCTACCGAATTAGTCATGAATATAAATAGGCAATCCTGCTTTTTTAAGATCTTGTTCAGCTTTTTTAATTTCATCTTCTGAAATAGAAACTTCTGGATGGGAATTTTTATATTTTTGAAGGGCCACACTTTTGATTTGAGAATTCAAACAATGGGGAAAAGGCGTTGATATTTCAGGTTCTAAGTTTATCCCATGTAGGCAGCTTGGCATGTCAAGAATTCTCATCATTCCTGGGTTTTTTTTATCATCCTCACTAAGGCTTGCCCAATTGTTTTTGAGTGTTCGTACATAGTCAGCAAGGCTAAATCTTTTAAAACTCATAGATCTGTATAGCCATTCAGGTAAGCTATCATTCATTGCTGATGGAGGGAGGTTAAGATCAGAAAAAACGGTGCCTGATGATCCTATAGTAATAAGAGAGCGTAAATCCACAACCCCATAAAATTTATTTCCGCCCGCAATTTCAATATTGACTAAACCATAGCGCTTAGGAAATGAATGAATTTGTCGAGTTTGAACCCCATCTTTTGCAGCTTCGAGAGTGATACATATCGTGTCCATTGGGGCTAGAGGGCCTTCATCTATACCAGGAATGTTAGGAAAAATTCGGAATGTGGCTGGTGAAGTGTAGCCATTTCTCATTTCTAAGTTTGAAGAGTTAGGGTTTTCTTGTGTGCCGTAAGCATAATTTGTGCTGACGAGCGATATGAAAACCATCGCTCGAATGAGTAAGTAATGCATGTTAAAATCCTTTAGAAGAGGGTTTGAGTTATAATTTTTATTAATCAAATGCAATATAATATATTTTACTTATTTATAAAACTAAAAATTATAGTTTGAAGTTCCTGTTTATATAATGTTTTTAAATGTAAATTTAATTTATTAGCTCCAGGGTCTTATCCCTAATTCTCTTTTGACAAATTTTACTTTTATAAAATTTGTGTTAGTCCAAATTTGAGCGATTCCTTCTTTTTTCAAAGTATAACGGTCAATTAAAATTTTTGGGAGATGTCCCCACTCTCTACACTCTCGCCATGCATAACCCGTTGTGATCAGACAAGGGTGTTGGCACATTTCTTTCGAAATAGGTAAATTATAATCTGAGGAACGAATCATAAGACAGTTTCCAAGGTGCACCTGATCTTGCGTCCATTCCTTTTTTTGTGTTAACCCCAATTCTTTCATCCAATGATTTGCATAAAAACTACCCTTTTTCAGGTTTGATATATACAGAACATCCCTTAGAGAATAAGCAATGACGGACCCATCACCGCTCGCATAAATTGTAGGGGAATTTTGAAAAAATAGAATGATACAAGCCGTTCCACAAGGAATGATCCCGAGCCATCGCCAATAGCTTTTCCAGATACAAATCCATAAAGCACCTAATGTTATCAATCCCAGAAAAGAAGGAGGAGGCGTGGGGACAAGAATAGCTGCTCCGGGCCAGGAAGAGACCATTTCAGCAATGCGAATAAGTTGTTTTATTCCAAAAGATAACATCTGGAAGGCAAACTCTATTCCTCCAAAGAGGAGGGAAAAAACGCTAAAAGTTGCTGCAGGCATAATGAGAATGCTGGTGAGAGGAATAGCTAAAAAATTTCCAACAATAGTCTGTAAAGTTATGCGGTTAAAAAGGGCGAGGGTGAAAGGAGTTGTTGCGAGTGTTGCAATAAGTGTAGTGGCTATTAATCCGGCTCCGTATGCGATTATTTTTCGAGAATATCTGCCTTCAAGAGACCATTGCCGTAAAGGACTCCATCCCCCTTCATAAGCTGCAATGAGAGCAATGACCGCGGCAAAAGATAATTGAAAACTAGCTGAGAGCAAGCTTTCGGGGCGTAATAGTAAGATAAGTGTGGCAGCAACGGCAACTAAGCGCATGGACAACGGGTTTCGATCTAAAAGAATGCCGAGCATAACAATGCTGATCATGACAAATGCGCGTTGTCCAGGAATTCCAAATCCTGATATGGCAAGGTAAGCGAAAGTGGCGAAAGCCACTAAAATAGCTGCCCATTTTTTGATGGGATAATTTTCTGCTAAGTACGGTATGAGAGCTAGTCCTCGACGAAAAAATAAAAATATTAGGCCCGCAACCAGCGTTAAATGTAGGCCTGAAATAGCCAGTATATGGGCAAGTCCTGCATCCGTAAAAGCTTGGCGAATATGGGGATGTATACCTGATCGATCACCCGTGATTAAGGCTACAGCAATTTCTCCTATTTGACCCGGTAACTGTTGACGTATGCTTTTTGTTAATCGATAGCGCGTGGCCTCAAGCCATAGACGTTTGTCTTGTTTTTTAAGAATTTGAATTGGGCTTTTGATATGTCCTGTCGCCCCCATTCCCAAAAAATACGCTTGGCGCCGAAAATTATAGCCATTTATGCTTACCGGATCTGAAACAGGAAGCAGAGAAGTTTCTAAAGAAATACGATCTCCAAGGGTTGCCATTAAAGGCTTTGATAAAGTGTGAGTTAGGCGAATTTTATTTAAACGGGAGGTATCGTCCTCAAATGTAAGTTGATCTAGTGTTAATCGACGGCGATTATGTTGTTCTTCAATATCTATAAGGCGGCCGCTTATTCTTATTCTCTCTATTTTTTGGGAAAGAAAAGGTGTGGCAAGCCAGTCGGAACGCACTTTGGCGGCTGAAAATCCAAGGATCATGCTGAGGGATGCTATGGAAATTAAGAAAATAAACAGATGGTCATTCCTTTGGCGAAGAGCCACAAAAGTTCCCACCAGGCTTAATAAAAGCACTATACTTGTTTGAGTTAACGAAGGTTCGAAGGGCAAACAAAAATACGTGGATATTCCAATCCCTAAACCTACAGGCCACCATAATACCCACCGAGATTTGTCTTCAAAAAACAGGGAATAATCTATCTTCATTTGCACAACCTATGGTTGTTTTTCCTAAAGGTACTTTAAGCAGAGATATTTATGGATTCAAGGGGATGATTTGACTCATGGTTTTAATAGGAATGAGTTAAAAAAGGGAAATTTATAACTCATGACTAAAAAAAAGAAATTAAATTTCTGCAAAAATTATGAGTTTTCAAAACAAATTAAATATAGGGAGGACAACACTCCCTTATCGTAACGATAAGAGTATGCAAGAAAGTATCAATTGGTTTTCAACGGGATATTTAAGCGAATCATTTTGGACAGAAGTTGTCTATTTATGCTATCACCTCAAATAGAAATCAATAAAAGGTGACCTATAGATGACAGTTATTACGCGATTTGCGCCATCCCCTACGGGATATTTACATATTGGGAGTGCGCGCACGGCTCTTTTTAATTGGCTGTATGCTCGGCACACGGGCGGAAAATTTCTTCTTAGAATTGAAGACACAGATCGAGCTCGTTCCACGAATGAGGCCATTGACGCTATTTTTGACAGTATGAATTGGCTGGGATTAACTTGGGATGAAGATCCGGTATTTCAATTTACCCGGGCGAGTCGTCATGCCGAAGTTGCGCGCCAACTGTTGGCAGAAGGAAAAGCATACTACTGTTATTGTTCACCGGAAGAGTTAGAGAAAATGCGAGAAGAAGCTCGTGCTCAGAATTTACCGCCACGGTATGATGGGCGATGGCGCGATCGTAATCCTTCTGAGGCCCCTTCGGATATTCCACCCGTCATTAGATTTAAAGCTCCTCAACAGGGGGAAACAATTATTGAAGATCAGGTTCAAGGAACTGTCCGTCTGCAAAATAATCAACTAGATGATATGGTTTTGTTGCGTGCCGATGGCACACCAACTTATATGCTTTCAGTGGTCGTTGATGATCATGACATGGGCATTACGCATATCATTCGGGGTGATGATCATTTAACAAACGCTTTTCGCCAGCAGCATCTTTATCATGCCTGTGGATGGAGTGTCCCCCACTTTGCCCATATTCCTCTTATTCACGGGGCCGATGGGGCAAAACTATCTAAGCGACATGGGGCCTTGGGGGCAGAAACCTATCGTGAGATGGGTTTCTTACCAGAAGCGATGCGTAATTACCTGCTGCGGTTAGGCTGGGCTCACGGAGATGACGAAATCATTCCCACGCATCAAGCCATTGAATGGTTTGATTTGCCGGCCATAGGTCGTTCTCCCGCTCGATTTGATATTGCGAAATTGACAAATTTAAATGCCCACTACATGCGTGAGGCGGAAGACGTTCGATTGGTTGATTTGATAATGCGCCCCCTTAGTGAGTTTTTTCAGCGGACTCTTTCTGCAGAAGAACGTCAGAGAATTATTCGCGGTATGCCCGGGTTAAAAGCACGAGCAAAAACAGTTCTTGAGCTTATTGACAGTGCGCGCTTTTATATTGAGCGCCCCCCCCTTGATGATAAAGCTGAGAAGTTTTTAAGTGCTGAATTCTTGGATATGGTGAAGCCTGTAATAGACAGGTTAAAGAATTTGACTTTTTTTTCTGCAAAAGAAACAGAAGATGTTGTCCGGGAAATTGCTGAGAGCACAGGTCAAAAATTAGGAAATTTAGCTCAGCCTTTACGTGTTCTTTTAACGGGCAGCACAATCTCCCCTAGCATTTTTGAGGTCATGGAAGTTTTAGGACAGGATGAAACTTTGAAACGTTTGGAGCGTGTGTCTTAAAAATAATACAGTAGAAAGATGATGATGACAGAATTTCTGACCTTAGATGATGTGGATGTATCTCAAAAAACTGTATTGGTACGTGCTGATTTAAATGTGCCCATGCAAAATGGCCAAGTCAGCGATTTAACGCGTATCAAAAGGTTAGTTCCAACGATAGAGAATTTGAAAGATCGCGGCGCGAAAATCATCATCTTATCACACTTTGGGCGTCCCAAAGGACGGCGTTCATCACAAGAATCTTTGAAACATCTTTTGCCGGCGTTATCTAGCGCTTTTGGTCAGGCCATTTTTTTTGCAAATGACTGTATTGGTCCCGAAGCAGACAAAGCATCAAAAATGCTTCAGCCTGGCCAAATTCTGCTTCTTGAAAATCTACGTTTCCATGAGGGTGAAGAGAAGAACGATCCAATTTTTGCAAAAGCCCTAGCAAATTTAGGAGATATATTTGTAAATGATGCTTTTTCTTGCTCTCATCGAGCTCACGCCTCTGTGGTGGGTCTGACCCAATTCCTCCCCTCGATTGCTGGACGCGGAATGCAAGCTGAATTAGAAGCTTTGGATCGCATTTTGGAGAAACCGAAGCGTCCTCTTATGGCTATTGTGGCCGGCTCAAAAGTTTCTACAAAATTGGATTTGCTTCAAAACTTAGTGCAAAAGGTTGATTGTCTGGTTGTCGGTGGGGGGATGGCGAATACATTTTTGTCTGCCTTAGATTATCCCATTGGGCAATCATTAAGTGAAAAAGATATGTTGGATACGGCTCATGCTATTTTAGCACAAGCTAAGGTTTCGGGATGTGAGGTCATTTTGCCCCGAGATGTTGCGGTAACTTTAGAAATTAAAGCTTATGTTTCTCGTGAAATTGTTACAATCACACAAGTCCAGCCTTCCCATAAAATCGTTGATATTGGTCAGGAAACTATTGACTATATTGCTACCAAACTCAAAAGTTGCGCCACAGTCATTTGGAATGGTCCTGTAGGTATATTTGAGGTTCCTCCCTTTGATGTGGGAAGTACGGCTTTGGCAAAATTAATAGCTGTGAAAACCAAAAATGCTGGGCTAATTAGCGTAGCTGGTGGGGGAGATACGCTTGCAGCTTTAGCTCATGCACAGTGTTTAGATGATTTTTCTTATACATCAACGGCAGGGGGGGCATTTCTGGAATGGCTAGAGGGCAAGAGTCTTCCGGGAGTGATGGCGTTGAGGATAAGGGACGCCGCGTAAGGAATCGACTTTATTTTTTATAAAAGATATGTTTGTTCTCTCGTTTTGTCTATTTCATTTTTATTTTTTGGATGAGAGATGTTTGAACATCCTTGAAAAATATGGGCAAATAAAAAGAATGTTGACGAGGGGTATATTTTTGCGCTAATAATTTAGCACTCCCTCGATGAGAGTGCTGATACTCAAAAAGAGGTTAAGAAAACACTTATGGAGAAGAAACAATGACATTTAGACCATTACATGATCGCGTGCTCGTAAAGCGCATCGAAGCTGAAGAGAAAACAAAATCAGGCCTGATTATCCCTGATACAGCCAAAGAAAAGCCAATGGAAGGCGAAGTGGTAAGCGTAGGAACTGGCATTCGTCAGGAAAACGGAACTATTACCCCGTTGGATGTTAAGGCGGGTGATCGTATTCTGTTTGGAAAATGGTCTGGAACAGAAATTAAACTTGAGAACAAAGATTACATCGTGATGAAAGAATCTGACATCATGGGAATCTTAAGTAAATAATATAACATTTTAAAGAGAAGGAAATAGAATCATGGCTGCTAAAGAAGTCCGTTTTTCTGCTGATGCCCGCGAACGTATGCTTCGAGGTGTTGATATTTTGGCTGATGCCGTTAAAGTAACATTGGGTCCAAAAGGACGGAATGTTGTTATTGAAAAGTCCTTTGGCGCTCCGCGCATTACAAAAGACGGTGTTTCTGTTGCGAAGGAAATTGAACTTTCCGATCGTTTTGAAAACATGGGGGCACAAATGTTGCGCGAAGTTGCTACCAAGACATCTGACTTGGCCGGTGATGGAACCACAACAGCAACTGTTTTGGCTCAAGCCATTGTTCGTGAAGGTGTAAAGGCCGTTGCAGCTGGTATGAACCCGATGGATTTGCGTCGTGGTATTGATATGGCTGTTGAAAGTGTTATTGCGAACATTAAATCTCAATCTAAAGCCGTTTCAACTAATGAAGAAATTGCTCAAGTGGGTACAATTTCTGCTAATGGTGAAGTTGAAATAGGTCAAATGCTTGCAAAAGCCGTTGAAAAAGTTGGTAAAGAAGGTGTAATCACCATTGAAGAAGCAAAGTCCCTACAAACAGAATTAGATGTTGTTGAGGGAATGCAATTTGATCGGGGATATATTTCTCCCTATTTCATTACAAACGCAGAGAAAATGTTGTGTGAATTAGAAAATCCATTCATTCTTATTCACGAAAAGAAACTATCCGGTTTGCAAGCGATGCTTCCCGTATTAGAAACGGTTGTGCAATCAGGTCGCCCGCTATTGATTATTGCGGAAGATGTTGAAGGCGAAGCATTGGCTACCCTTGTGGTTAACAAATTACGCGGTGGCTTAAAAGTTGCGGCTGTTAAAGCCCCCGGTTTTGGTGATCGTCGTAAATCTATGTTAGAAGATATTGCCATTTTGACAGGTGCTCAAGTTATATCTGACGATCTCGGTCTTAAACTCGAGAATGTTGATATCTCCATGTTGGGAACAGCAAAAAAAGTAACTATTACTAAAGATGACACAACAGTTGTTGATGGCGCTGGCGACAAGAAAGATATTCAAGATCGTTGTTCCCAAATTCGGGCTCAAGTTGAGGAAACGACTTCAGACTACGATCGTGAAAAGTTGCAGGAACGTCTGGCAAAATTGTCTGGTGGTATCGCTGTTATTCGTGTGGGTGGTGCAACAGAAATTGAAGTTAAAGAGCGTAAAGATCGCGTAGAAGATGCGATGCATGCAACCCGTGCAGCTATCCAAGAAGGTATAGTGCCTGGGGGTGGTGTAGCACTTCTTTATGCGCAAAAAGCGTTAGATGGTTTGAAGCCTATTAACAATGATCAAGAAGTTGGAATACGTATCGTTCGCAATGCGTTGTCCATTCCTTGTCGCCAAATTGCACTGAATGCGGGCGCTGATGGATCGATCGTTGTTGGGAAGCTCATGGATGCAAATAATCCAACCCATGGCTATGATGCTCAAAGCGATCGTTACGGCGACATGCTAAAGTTCGGCATTATCGACCCAACGAAAGTTGTTCGCACAGCATTGCAAGACGCGGCATCTGTTGCCAGCTTGCTCATTACAACAGAAGCCATGATTGCTGATAAACCTGAACCGAAGGCCCCTGCCGGTGGCGGCGGTATGCCAGGTGGTATGGGTGGCATGGGCGGTATGGGTGGTATGGATTATTAATCCACACCAATCGTCTTAAATTTAGAAAAAGGGGGTCTTTCGGGACTTCCCTTTTTTTATTCAAATAGCAAATTTTAAATTTTTTAAAATTCCGTAGGCTCACTCTGTTTTTTGGTAAGTATGGGCAGCATCCTAAAGTTGTTTGCGGAGATTCCAAACTCTTCTGATTGTGTTAAAAAAAATTTCTATAATGACGTCGTTTAAGATAGAGGAAAGGTTAACAATTGGTTTTCTCTTGTGCTACCATTATAGTGAATTCAAAGATCCACTTCTACCGTAGAAAGACAATTATGAGACGAATCCATATTGCGCCGTCGATTTTATCTGCGGACTGGGCCCAACTAGGTCAAGAAGTAAAATCCGCTGAAAAAGGAGGGGCAGACTGGATACATGTTGACGTAATGGATGGACATTTTGTTCCAGTCATTACAGCAGGTGCACAAATGGTAAGGGCATTGCGTCCTTTGACAACATTACCCATTGATGTTCATTTAATGATAAGCCCCGTAGATACCCATATAGAATCTTTTGCCAAAGCAGGCGCAAATATTCTTACAGTCCATCCGGAAGCAGGGCCGCATTTGCATCGTACATTACAAATGATTCGCTCTCATGGGGTAAAAGCTGGGGTGGCGTTAAATCCTTCTACACCTATAGAAGCAATCTTATCCATATTACCTGCAATTGATTTAATTTTAATTATGTCTGTAAATCCTGGCTACGGGGGGCAAGAATTTATTCCCTATACTTTAGAAAAGGTCAGAATTTTGCGCAAAATCATCGATGAACAAAAATTACCAATTCTTTTAGAAATTGATGGAGGAATTCAGGCTCACAACGCTTCCTTAGCTATTGAGGCCGGGATTGATATTCTGGTGTCTGGAACAGCAGTTTTTGGTGCGAAAGATCCTCATGATAACTCGTATGCGGCTGCGATTTCCGCCTTGAGGGGCCCTAGATGACTCTGATGTCTTTTTCGACTAAAGTCACACGATTCTTTCGACAAGCCTGGCGCAATAGTGCTTTGTATAGATTTACCCTTATGGGAGGACCAACTCCAAAACATTTGACTGTAATGCCGACAGATCCTTGGCCAGGGGATGTTTCTGCTGGGCGGATGTTGCTTGATGGAAAGTTTCTATTTGGCAGTCAAGTGATTCCGATGACAGATTTGTGGATGCCTGACACTGCAAATTCTCTCGTTCTAAATGAACTTCACCAATTTTCTTGGTTACGAGATTTACGGGCCATGGGTGATAATTTTGCCCGTCGCTTAGCTCGACAGCTTATTACAAATTGGATTGATCGAAATCAAGATTGGCAACTTCTTCCCTGGCAGGCAGGGATAACAGGACATCGTGTTGCCAATTGGATTGCTTTATATGACTTTTTTTGCTCGAGTGCCGATGAAAGTTTTCGTAGTTTATTTTTTCGAGAAATTGCTCGTCAAGTGCGTCATTTGAACTACTGTTGGTCAGAAACTTCACAACCTCTGGAACGTATTTTTGCTTTGAAGGGGATGGTTTATGCTGCGATTGCTTTCCCAGGCGAAAGTTACCGTTTGGCAACTCTATTGCCACAGCTTGAAAAAGAACTTCAGGCACAAATATTCTCAGATGGAGGTCACAAAAGTAGAAATCCACAAACACATCTCATTGTTTTACGTGATCTTATTGATATTCGAGCTATGCTTCGTCTTATTCATTATGAAATTCCCTCCTCTTTACAAACACTAATTAATCAAATGGCTCCCATTGTTAGACTCTTCAGGCATGGGGATGGGAGATTGGCAACTTTTGGAAGTCCATCTCAAGTCTCACCCCCAGTTATTGATATGGTTCTCTCTCTTGCTGATGTTCGAGGTCGTCCCCCAGAACGAGCTTTAAATTTGGGTTTTGAGAGGTGTGTTAATAAAAGTAGCTTGATCCTATTGAATGTCGGCACAAAAATAGACAGTTTTCAAGATTCATTATCAGAAGAAAACACTGGTTCCTTAAATTTTGAATGGAGCATGGGGCGAGATCGTATCATTCTTAAAGGAGACTTAGTTCTTCAAACAAATGAGGGGAAGCATTTTCAAATTCCCGATCCTATGGATTCAAAATCCATTCAACTGCACCGTATAAACCAAAAAGGCCATACTCTTGTGGATGTTCGTTATGCAGGATCTGATGGGCATTCATTTTCTCATCGCCGTCAACTTTGTTTAGGGGGTAACCAACCAAACTTACGAGGAGAGGATACGATAGAAGTCCCTTGTGAAGCGGTATATGGGATAAGATTCGTTCTAGCTAAAAATATTGAAGCATCCCTTTCTTCCGGGAAACGCGGTGTTATGCTTCGGTTACCCAATAGTGGCAAAGCAATTCCTAGCCAAGAGGGTCATATGTGGCGTCTTTTGGCTTCTAAAGTTGAAGAAATACTTATAGAACCTTATGGAGAGACACAAGCCATCCTCTTGCTAGGACATATTAAAAGTAACCAGCCTAATTCAATACGATGGGCTTTTTGTCAAGATTAACAATTTCTAACGATTCCAATCTGTATTCATAATACTTATTTAGAGATTATGCTCATCTTTAGCTTTCAACAATTTTTCATTTGTTTCCTTACTGTACTTCACAGCCTCATCTAAGGAGAAGGCAAAATATCCTAGTTTTAATTGATGCGCTTGTCTTTGTTTTACAAAAGTTTCAAAAGAAAGTTCGCGACAAAATTCCTCATGTTCTTTCTCTTTACCTGGAATGAGATCTTTCTTTTCAGTAAATTTAGAGTAGAGGTATGTTAACAATTCCTTTTCAGTTCGTGGTTCTGTAAAAAAGTCAGGTGCGAATCCTATAAATAAACCATTGGCAAGCCGGATGACATTGTGATTTGCGTCAAAGCTACATTTCAATTGGTTGTATTGAGGTATATTGGTAAAGGCAATAGCATAAAACTCTCCCTCTTTCAGGGAAGAAACTTTAGAATAAAAAGACCAGGACAGCTGACTTACTACATTAAATTCAGTATTTAGACCTTTAACTTTCAATTGTTCTGTAACTTGAGATAACTTTGTCATAAGTGCATTGTCACCAAGAATAAGGCCAAGCAGAGCTAAACGAGCACTTCTTGCTGCATTTGAGCATTCCATGATGAGTTTTGATGAGGTAATTTCATTTAAAGCTAGAGAGAATTTTTCTTGCTTTAGAGGATTCTACCGAGCCATTGAGGTCCACCCATTTGATGTATTAACGTTCAATACGTCCCAGGAAGGGCTGACTTGGACTGTTGTTGTATTTTTTTCAGGATAGTTCCAGTTAGAATTTATATGTTGATAAACTTCGACTAATTTTTGAGTATAACCTTCAATGACGCTTTGTGTCTCATCTCTCTGTTTGCTAATTGTCTCTGCTGCAGGTGATGGGCTTGTAACTAAAGAAGTTAAAATTAATATAGTTAAAATAATTCTGTTCATTTATTGTCCTCTAAGATTTTAAACTCAATGCTCCTTGATTAGTTACATAGGAATTTCTTGTATTTTTGTCAAGTAAATAAAAGTTAATAATTATTAAATAATATTTGTATATATTCAAATATTAGATAATTTTTCAAATTAATTATAATTTTCATTAAATAAAAAAATCAATAAAATTTCAAAAACTTCACGAAATATTAATTAATCATACTATATTATTAAATAAAAATTTATATATATTTAGATTTTGGTAGGATATATGCGTATGCGTGATAATCTCAATTTCTTCAAGCTGCTTATTGTAATGATTCTATCGTTCTTCTGTACGATGGATTTCACAATGGCACAAGGCATATATGATGATAGTTCCTACGCCTCCGGTATGGGAAGTTACGATTCTAGTATGGGCGGTTATGATCCCAGTATGGGTGGGTCCGGAATGGGTATGGGAGATCCATCAATGAGCAGCTCGGGAATGGGTATGGGTGACCCCTCAATGGGCGGTTTTGGAATGGGTGGATTAGATGCTTATGGCAACCCAACTCAACCGGGAGGTTTTCCGGGAGCTGGTGCTCCCCCACCTTCTTCATATTCTTCTCCCCCTCCTGCAGCACAAGTTTCTCCCTCGACCACATCAGGCGGTGACGTAGCATCATCTTTATTGGGAACAATTGGAAGTGTGATGAACACAAAAACGACAGCTGATGCTGGAGTTGCAACTACAGCTTTGACAACAGGAGCCACGACTGCCCAAGCCGCTTCTGCAGAGAAATTTGCACTTGACGGACAAAAAATGAATATGCAACAAAATTTAGCCTCACAACAAATGGCTAATCAAGCCAATATGAACATGGCAAGGCCCGGAATGCCCGGATACGGCGGGGTGCCTGGTTACGGCGGCATGGGAGGCGGATTTGGCGGCGGCATGGGAGGCGGATTTGGTGGCGGCGTGGGAGGTGGACTTGGCGGCGGCATGGGAGGCGGATTTGGTGGCGGCGTGGGAGGGGGCCTCGGCGGCGGCATGAGTGTTGGCGTGGGAGGTGGCCTCGGCGGCGGCATGAGTGTTGGCGTGGGTGGCGGGCTCGGTGGCGGTATGGGAATGAACAGCGGTATGGGAATGAACAGCGGTATGGGAATGAACAGCGGTATGGGAATG